>JAUUNJ010000130.1 GCA_030844625.1 Roseburia sp.
ATGGCGTTATCGGAAAGGGTGAATGCGCAGATCCTGACGAATGTAAAGCAATTGCAGACCTTGGTGTAACAATGCTGGCTGCAGGTATCGGTAATATTCATGGTAAATATCCTGATAACTGGGAAGGCTTAAGTTTTGAAACATTAGCAGCAGTTAGTGAAAAGGTTGGAGATATGCCATTAGTACTTCATGGTGGTACAGGAATTCCTGAAGATCAGATTAAGAAAGCAATCTCACTTGGCGTTTCAAAGATTAACGTTAACACAGAATGCCAGTTATCATTTGCTGAAGCTACAAGAAAATACATTGAAGCAGGTAAGGACTTAGAAGGTAAGGGATTTGATCCACGTAAATTACTTGCACCTGGTGCTGAAGCAATCAAAGCTACAGTTAAAGAAAAGATGGAACTCTTCGGTTCAATCGGACAAGCTTAATTAAGGCAGAGAATGAAGAGTGAATGGTGAAGAGTTTGCTTTGCTGTTCACTCTTTTTTTACTTGATAAAAGTCATAAAAGAAACTATACTTTTAACAAATAGTAAACAAGGAAATTTGTAGTTGGTAATATGGAAAACAATTTGAATAAAAAGAAAAAAGCCGTTGTGATTTATAATGTAATAAGAGTGTTTGCATTGGCAATTGCGGCAGGAGTATTAGTTTATGCATCTTACAGCCTTACGGACTCATATCTTAATTACAAGGAAGATGAGGCCAAGTATGCATCAATTAATGAAATGTTTGTTCAGAATACAAATACAGAAAGTCAAAATACAGATAATAAAAAAGATATGAATTATTCCACATCGCTTACAACATGGGTGTGGGATTATGAAGCCATGCTGAAATATAATGATGAAGCTAAGGGATACATTAAACTGGATGGTACGAGGATTCAATACCCAATTGTGGAACATAGTGATAATGAGTTTTATCTGAAAAGAGGTTCTGATAAGTTATCAAATGGTGCCGGTTCTATATTTATAGATTACAGAACGGAAGGGCTGGAAGGAAGTATGTGTATTTTATATGGACATAATATGCTGGACGGTTCCATGTTTAAGGGGTTGATGGACTTTAGAAATAGTGATTTCTGTAAAAAACATTCTACATTTGACATATATGTTGGATATAAACATTATATATATTATGTATTCTCAACATTTGCGGCAAAAGATACCAATGAAGAGATATATAAGTTCGGTTTTGAGGACAATAATGATTTTCAAAACTGGATAAACCGGGTTTACAGTAAAAGCAGTTACAGGTTTGATTGTGAAAAACCGGATACTTCGGATAAGATTATAATGTGTTCAACATGTGTGGATGATTATGGAAATCGGCAGTTAGTATGTATGTATAGAGGGGAAGAAGTTGTAGATTAGAGGGGAAAACTTAATTTTATTAAGAAAAAGGTTTAAAAAATTAGATAAATACCTTTATACTATTGATTTTTGTAAAGAAATGGTGTAAGTTAGTTGGCGAATGAGGGAGACCTCACCGCTAAATGAGATTAAGGACAAGGGCGTTCTTCAAAAAAATATTTGGAGAAGTGTCCTTTTTTTATTTTTTGTGGATAATGAGCGAAGTGAGTGTATATACATACATTGAGCTGATATCACGAAAAAATGAAATTTGTTTTGCAGATTTTATTTAAATTATTGGCGGACGAAAAATTTGTTATATGTAGGAAAGGAACAGAACTATGGGAGTAAATATTGAAAAAGTTTTTGGAGACAACGTATTTGATGATTCAGTCATGAAAGTTCGTTTACCAAAGAGCGATTATGAGAAGGTTAAAAAACTTATGTATGAAGGCGGTGAAATCACAGAAGAGTTAGCTGATGTGGTTGCACAGGCAATGAAGGAATGGGCATTGGAAAAAGGTGCTACACACTATACACATGTGTTCCAGCCATATGTTATTTCAGTAGGAGCTGAAAAGCATGATTCATTTGCTTCTGTTCCAACAGATGGAAAGATAGAAAATACATTTACCGGAGAGGATTTGCTGATGGGTGAGCCGGATGCATCTTCATTCCCTTCCGGTGGTTTAAGAGAAACATGCAGTGCCAGAGGTTACACCGCATGGGATATTACATCACCGGTTTATGTAAAAGAAGATACACTTTGTATTCCAACAGCATTCTGTTCATACACAGGTGAATCGCTTGATACAAAGACACCGTTACTGAAAGCAATGCATGCAGTAAGTAAGCAGGGCGTAAGACTTATGAGATTATTTGGTGATGAAAAAACAAGAAGAATTTTCTCATATGTAGGACCGGAACAGGAATATTTCCTTGTGGACAGAGAAAAATATTTAAAGAGACCTGACCTTATTTATTCTGGGCGTACACTTTTCGGAGCTATGCCTCCTAAGGGACAGGAAATGTCAGATTCATATTTTGGGGCAATTAAGCCAAGAGTAAAGGCGTTTATGGATGACGTAAACGTTCAGTTATGGAAATTGGGAATTACAGCTAAGACGCAGCATAATGAAGTTGCTCCGGGACAGCATGAAATTGCACCGATTTTCTCAGTTTCAAACGTGGCGTTAGATAATAACCTTTTGGTAATGGATACATTAAAGAAGACTGCTACAAAGCATGGTCTCGTATGTCTGTTACATGAAAAACCATTTGATGGAATCAACGGTTCCGGAAAACATAATAACTGGTCACTTACAACAGATGATGGAATTAATTTATTCAAGCCTGGCAAAGAGCCTGAAAATAACAAGTTATTCCAGTTAGTACTTGCCTGCACAATGGCAGCAGTTGACAAACATGCAGTATTGTTAAGACTTGCAGCATCTAATACAGGTAATGACCACAGATTGGGAGCAAATGAAGCACCTCCTGCAATTATCTCAATGTATCTTGGAGATCAGGTGGGAGACATCGTTGACCAGATTATTAAGAATGGTAAGGCAACATCAAGTCTTTCTTCAGGAGTACTTGATTTCGGTATTAAGAAGCTTCCAATACTTGAGAAGGACCCTACAGACAGAAACAGAACATCACCATTTGCATTTACAGGTAACAGATTCGAGTTCAGAATGGTTGCTTCATCCAATACAATCGGTGAAACAAATATTGTTCTTAACTCCATGATGGCAGAAGCTTTTGCAGAGGCATGTGATGCTCTGGAAGGTGCAGAAGATTTTGATAAGGCAGTAGAAGAATATACAGCTAAGTTAATGAGAGAGCATGAGAGAATTGTATTTAACGGAAACGGATATTCTGAGGAATGGCCAATTGAAGCTGAGAAGAGAGGACTTCCAAACTGCAAGTCAATCGTAGATGCAATTCCGGCATTGATTGAAGAATCTACTGTTAAGATGTATGAGAAGTTCAATATTATGTCAAAGGCTGAATTGGAAGCAAGAAAAGAAATTCTCTTTGAACAGTATGCCGGTGTTCGTAACATTGAAGCTTTAACAATGATTGATATGGCTAATAAAATGTTAATTCCTGCAACAGTTAAGTATACAAGAGATCTTGCAGATACAATTATTGCTGTTAAGGAAGTAGGAGCTGATGTTTCGGTTCAGACAGAAATGCTCACAGAAATATCTGCTAAGTTAGCGGAAATGAAGGAAGCCACAGCAGCTCTTGAAGAAATTACCGCAAAGGCAGCAGATGTGGACAGCAATGAGGGAAGTGCAAAAGCTTACAAAGATGATGTAATGGCAGCTATGGCAGCATTAAGAAAACCGGCTGATGAGCTTGAAGTTATTATGCCTAAGGAAGTTTGGCCAATGCCTACATACGGAGACTTAGTATTTGAAGTATAATTTGTGTAAGAAAATGCAGAGCATTTGACATATATACGGACGAAACAAACCCAAAGTGTTTGTAAAAAAAACAGAGGTGCGGTTATTTTATTTTTGAAATAGCCATATCTCTGTTTTTTGCTGTTGCATTAAAGATATGAATTGGTTAAAATGAAACGTGTTAGAATAAAGTCAAGATTTAAGGAGAATAAATGAAATTAATACTGGACATAATTTTTTTGTTGCTGGGATTTTTGTTTTTGATTAAGGGCGCGGACTATTTTGTTGACGGTAGTTCTGCAATTGCCAAGAAATTAAGAGTTCCATCTATTGTGGTGGGGTTGACAATTGTTGCAGTGGGCACATCTCTGCCGGAGTTGGCAGTCAGTTCCTTTGCCGCAGCAAAGGGATCAAATGCCATAGCAGTCAGTAATGTTATAGGCTCCAATATATTTAATTTGTTAATGGTTCTTGGAATCACAGCATTATTTGTTACGATAAATGTAAAAAAATCCATACTGAAAAGAGAGATGCCATTTCTTGTGGGAATTACAGTTTTAGGAGTGATTTTAGCTGGTGATGCATTGTGGTTTGGGGATGTGATTGGAAGAATTAATATTTTCGATTTTAAATATAGTGATGCGATAATAGGAACAGTGGAGAGAATTGATGGTATTTTATTATTGGTTCTTTTTGTCGGATTTATATGGTGGACAGTAAGTTATGCTCTGAAAGAGAGAAAAAAAACTGCTGAAGAGACAGAAGAAGTAACATTTTCTAATTGGAAATGTGCGATATTTATTATCGGGGGAGCAGTCGCAATTATTGCCGGTGGCGAAATTGTAGTAAATCATGCAAAAAGTCTTGCATTGGCAGCCGGAATGAGCGAAACTCTGGTAGGGCTTACGATTGTAGCATTGGGAACATCATTACCTGAACTGGTAACTTCGGCAGTTGCAGGGGTAAAAGGTGAGGGAGACATAGCGGTTGGAAATGTAGTTGGCTCAAACATAGCAAATATATTGCTGGTATTGGGAATGTCAGCGACTATTTCTCCAATAAAAGTTACAACGATGTCTCTGATTGATGGGATAATGTCTCTGATAATAACAGTCATAGTGTTTGTGGTTGCCGGAACGAAAAAAAGAATAAAACGGGGAGAGGGAATCTTTTTAGTATTGATTTATCTGTGTTATATGGCGTATATTATATGCAGGTAGCAATGGGTCTTGCCATATCGTCACAACCAACATCCGGGTGGAGTTTTCTCACAACCGGATGTTGGTTATGATAGTATGATACGGCGAATGCCGTGACAGAACTTGCTCTTCGGACAAGTTCTGTGCAAAGCTCATTAACAAATAAAGGTTTAGTCCAATGAAAGTCATGCACGCAAAAAGGATGCAGGGAATGCATCCTTTCCGCAAATATATTCTAATAATAAAAAAGGGAGGGAATCGGATTTCTCCGATCCAAAAAAATTATGAAAAAACTAAACAAATGAATAATTTATAATTAATTCTTTTGTTTATGTTTATATCATAATTTGCAATCGTGAAAAAAGAGTGTTTTCCTTGTAAAAGAAATATGAACAAAATGTAAAAGATAAAGGAGATTTGATATGGCAGAAAAAAATCCAATTGTAACAATTGAAATGGGTAATGGAGACGTTATGAAAGCAGAACTTTATCCGGATGTGGCACCCAATACGGTTAATAATTTTATCAGTCTGATTCATAAAGGCTATTATGATGGAATTATTTTTCATAGAGTCATTAACGGATTTATGATTCAGGGAGGAGACCCACAGGGTACAGGCGTTGGTGGACCGGGATATTCCATTAAAGGAGAATTTTCGGGAAATGGATTTCAGAATGATTTAAAACATACACCGGGAGTACTTTCTATGGCACGGACCATGATGCCGGATTCGGCAGGGTCACAGTTTTTTATTATGCATCAGACTTCGCCTCATCTTGATGGACAGTATGCAGCATTTGGAAAAGTAATTGAGGGGTTGGATGTGGTAAATAAAATAGCTGAAACAGCAACGGATTATTCGGATAAGCCTCTTGAACCTCAGGTCATGAAAAAGGTCACCGTTGAAACTTTTGGAGAAATTTATCCGGAACCTGAAAAATGTTAGAGTAACTTTTAAATAAACATATATATAGGAGGTAACAAAAATGGCAAAGATAACAAAGGATATGATTATTAGTGATATCATAAATATTAATATGGGATGTGTTCCTATTTTGTTAAATGAGGGAATGCATTGTATCGGATGTCCGGCATCACAGGGAGAAAGTCTTGAAGAAGCCTGCATGGTACACGGACTTGATGCGGACGTATTGGTAAAGAAGCTTAATGATTTTGTTGAAAGCGTTGAATAACTAAAAAAACAAGAGAAAAAGGCAGTAGTGTAATTTTGAACGGTATTCTGGATGTTGGATGAAACAGATTTAACATTTACAGATGCCTGTCATTCTTACATTACTGTTTTTTTGTATGAAAAAACAACATAATATATAATTTGACATTAAATAGAAAAAGTGATAGTATACATGCGGACTGTTCACAAAGTGAACTAAAAGGAGCTTTAAATGAGGAATATGAACGAAGAATTATTAGAAGCATGGCTCAGGCTTTCTATTATGATTAATAACGAAAGGCTTGTCTCTGATATGCCGTACAACGAAGCATTAATATGTAATATTTTGTATAGAAATCAAAAGCGTGAGCCTGGAAAAAATATGACAGCCACGGACTTATGTAATGAGACACGAATGTTGAAATCACAAATGAACAGAACCCTAAACAGTCTGGAAGAAAAAAAGGTTATTAAGAGACAGCGTTCAGAACAGGACAAGCGACAGATACTTATATATCTTAATGAGGAACAAAGTGATATTTATAACCGCCAGCACGAGAAGATTCTTGAATTGTTGGGGACTGTTGTGGAGAAATTCGGTAAAGATAGAACATCTGAAATTATAACCCTGTTCACAATGATTTCAGATACGTTAGAAGGAGTAATGTAATGATAAGAATATTAGTTGATGCATCATCAGATTATGGCTTAGAAGAAATAAAAGAGAAAAACATTGAATTAGTTCCGATAAAAATAACGATAGGTGAAAAAGAATACACGGAAGGAGTTAATCTGGGCAGAGATCAGTTTTATGAAATGTTGTCAGAGAACGAGGGGTTTCCT
>JAUUNJ010000131.1 GCA_030844625.1 Roseburia sp.
CGGACTTCCCTCGATAAAAAAGAATATGATTTGTGGCGAAAGAAGTTCCTTCGGGAACTTCTTTTCACTTACATAAAAATGTCGGTTTGAATGTCGGTTAGTTTATGATATTTGACTGCAATACATATTATGTGGTTGTACTTTTAATAATAATCGTATACCTTACCTAAATATGCATAGAAACCAGGTCGATTATAAAGAAATAACATAAAAAATTGAAAAGTAACATAAAATATGTTATTATGAACGAAATTATGTTACAAGGAGACGTCATATGCAAAAGCAATTAGAGCAGTATTTCGGCTGCAAAGTAAAAATAGCAGAATACAAGAATAAATTACCATTGCCGATTTTTATGACTATGCATGAGATTACGATGGTTGAAATATATGGTGTTAACTTTGCCATAATAGATGTTATGAAGGAAACGGAGCTAAGTGTTGCTGCAATGAAAAAGCAGAAAGCAAAGTATGAGGAAGCATTGCAGTGCCCGGTAGCATATGAAGTGGCGTTAAACAGCGTATCCATGAGAAATGCTCTGGTAAAAAGCGGAGTTCCGTTTGTGGATTTGCCGGGAAATGCATTTTTACCATTTATGGGAATTATATTGCAGGATGTGTATCGCAAGCAGCTTGTCAAGGCAGATAAGATGATGCCTGCAACACAGATGGTGTTTCTTGAATTGTTATATATGGATGATGAGGAATCTGTGTTAAAAAGTGAAGTTGCGAACAAGCTGAATCTTACCAAGACATCCATTACAAGAGCAACAGCCCAATTAGAGGGAATGGGACTCATCCGCCAGATGAAATCCAGAACAGAGATTGCTATTAAGAGAAATTACTCACGCAAAGAGTATTATGAAAATGCAAAAGCATATTTGATTAATCCGGTCCAGAAAGAGATTACAATTATGCGATGTGAAGCAGCCTTTGAATCATTTAGCGCAGGAGAAACCGCTCTTAGTCAGGAGTCAGATTTGAATCCGCCTAGAATTGAGGAACGGGCAATCTATAAGGGCGAGGAAGTTGTTGACCAGTTGGAAATTGTGGATGCCAGATCGGAAGACATAGACGACTGCTTGAAGGTACAATTATGGAAATATAATCCTTTTTATTTTGCAAGAGAAGGGCGTGTTGATCCTGTTTCGCTTGCATGTACATTCAAAGGTAACGAAGATGAAAGAATAGAAATGAGTATTGAGAAACTGTTGGAGGAATTATAAATGGTACCAGGGATCGACTCTTTTAGAGAAAAATTCAAAGATTATACGGATTATTACACTATTATCGGCGGAACTGCCTGTGATATTCTGCTCTCAGAGGCAGACTTGCCGTTTCGAGCGACAAAAGATATTGATATGATCCTGATTATGGAGGACAACTTCCCAGAATATGCACTTTTACCGCTTCCCAGAAGGCAAATTCGGTTATCCTACTATGATTGAGTTGTTTTCAAGAAAGCCGGGATATCTTCTTGAAATTGAAGAGGGAATTATACCGATTCATATTGATGATGATACTTCCAGTTTATCAGCGATTCTTCTGAACGATGACTATTATAAATTTATGATGTCCGGACGTAGAGTGGTTGATGGTATTGGTGTTCTGGGAGCAGAGCATCTGATTCCATTCAAAATGTATGCGTGGATTAATCTTTTAGAACGAAAGAGAGCTGGCGAGCATGTCAATGAAAAGGATTTAAAGAAGCATAAGTACGATGTATTCCGCTTGCTGCAGATTGTCACAGCTGGAACAAAAGTTGAATCAGAAGGGCTGGTGACAGAGAGTATACATAGATATATCGAGGAAATCAGTGTAATGATGGGTATTATAACCAGTCATCAGAGAAGTTTGTAGATGGCTTATCAAATTAAAGATCAAACGCGTCAAGGAGAATCTCAAAAAGGCGATGATGCTGGAGAGGTGGATATTCAAATTTGTGTGGATGGATTTCCAATTGTAATGATAGAAGCTCTTGTATTAGATTCATTGAAAAAGCAATACTTAGGTGATCACATCAATAAAGTGCTTACAAAGTATGATCCTAATGGATGTCCATATGCGGTTATAGTAATATATGCTACGATGGCTAGATTTGACAGCTTTTATTCAAAATTCCTTGAATACTTAAATCAATATGAGTTTCCGTATGAAAAATTGTCGGATATATATGATGTTCCAACAGATTATACACAATATCGTCATGCGCAGATAATTCTTTGCAGAAGCGGTCAGAATATAAGAGTTCACTTTATGGTTGCGCATATCAATAACTGAAGTTGAAATGTGTATTAAAAGCTATAAAATGGAGGGAAACAATTTGAGTACTGTAAATGGGAATGTGGACAATAATGAAAAGTTCGTGTTGTTAGAGCTTGGTGTTGGTGAAGATGGATATGAATTTGCTTCTGACATTAAAACAGCATTGAGTAATGCTGAGGAAGAATTAACGGATATTACTTTCAAACTTGAAGAGAGTATGGAGTCCTTAAAAATGCTTACTACGGATTGTGATAAGTCTGATTACATTTTAGCAGCATGTAGCGGAGCAATATGCGGAATATTAGATATTTTCCTTGTTGGTAAACCTGGAGAGTCGCCAATAGGGGATGTTACAGATAAGTGGTTTGAAAATCGAACAATGGATTTCGCTAAGATGTGTGGTTGGAATGATAAAGAAAATAATACTCTTTCGTCAGCAATTGAACACTTAGAAAAAAAGTTCAAGATCCCCTATGACCAAAGAGGTGCAGGTGATGCGGCTAGTTGGATATTTGACATTAATCCAAAGAACCATCATTTTAAATCGCTTGGACACAATCCTACTTTATTAGGCTTATTCTTCTCCATTTTAGATCAATTTTGCAATACTTCTCATTTTGTATCAAACGGTGAACTTATCTCTTTACAGGAAGCAGACGGAAAATTCGAATTGAAAGGTAATGATGTACCAAGTAAACTATTCTGCGGATTTGCTAATTGGTTTGGCCATATTATTTCAGATATATCGGGTTCTTCTGGTACTAAAGGAAGGGGCATGGGAATACCATCACCGATATGGAGCTGGACGAATGATATAATTGCAATTAAAAGAAAACAGAATATCCCTGTCGGAGAGTTTGACAAATCAATAAATGAACTGGCTCTTGAGATATACAAGCAAGGGTACGATGCAAGATTTCAAGTTGCTCAGGCAATACCGGTATTTATAAATGAACTTCTTGTAAGAGTTATTTATTCAGTAAGACGTTTGGTAAAATATTTTACTTCAACAAAAAGTGAAGATAGATCCTTTTCATCGCTATGGAAGTCCTGCGAGCCATTTTCTAATGCAACAGTAAAAAGAATGCTTACTGTCGCGCATGGTACTTTTTGTCTGATTGATACGGGCGACGCAGTAGCTCGTGGATTCGTTTCAGGTGGTGGATCATTTAACGTTGCTGAATTTGCAATGCGACTTAATATTGTTGGAATTGGAAGATTTACTATTTCATTATATGGGGAAGCTCATACAGGATTGAAACGTCACGCTCTTAAAGAAGATATAGTAGTAATTCATCGCCAAAAGATAATACTTGAGGATTATATTGAAGGGCTGAATTATCTGGCTGAAATATACGACGATAAGGAACTATTGTTATTTACTCAAGAATTCAGAGAAAGCGATATGTATATTCAGGCGTTTAAAAAGTCTATATTATTAGCTCAAAAGAGACAGGTTCCGGATAATGTATTATTAAAAGACAAATCGGATATTGATTCCTATTTTATGGGAGGAAGTAAATAAATGAAATGCAAAAGGAAAACTAAACTTGAGATGGCTCAAGATAAAGCTCAAGCGGCAATAAATAAAACAAATGAAACAATTGAGGAGCTTGGGAATCATACAAGCAACTTGTATGATTCCTTAACTTCTATTCAAGATTCATTTGACAGAATTAGAAATGTACCAAATGATAAGAAATTGCAATATGAAGAATTAAAGAAGATTAGGCTGAATTGGAGACTGCAGGCTGAGAAAATTGAAAAAGATTACCAAGTTGCTGCTGTGAAAAATGCCGGCGCAGGTGCTGCAGGTGCAAGTCTTGGAGTAGCTGTAGTAACTATGGGACCGACTGTTGCAATGGGTGTAGCTACAACTTTTGGAGTCGCATCAACAGGAACAGCAATCTCAGCATTGAGCGGAGCGGCAGCTACAAATGCAGCATTAGCCTGGCTTGGCGGAGGTGCACTTGCAGTTGGCGGAGGAGGTATGGCCGCAGGAGAAGCTTTTCTTGCACTTGCCGGGCCAGTTGGATGGGCTATTGCAGGTGTTTCTCTTATTGCTAGTGGACTGTTTTTCTGGAAAAGCTCAAGTGATAAGAAACATCTTGAAAGTGTATTTATAGCAATAAGTGAAAGAGATATAAAATCGTATGAACTAGCTGTTGTTGAATTGAAGGAGCGTATCTCTCGAATTATTGATGAGAATGCTAAACTAAATGATGCTATATCCAATATAGCTACTTTGGGATTAGACTATAGTAAGATGACAGAAGCACAGCAATATGAGCTGGGCGCATACGTCAATTTGATGAATGCTTCAACACAGCTGTTAATAAATCCAATCAAGGACCTTTCACCAAAATTCTCTATGACCGATTTAGATGGGTTTATGGCATGGAAAGATAGAAAAACAGATAAGAGTATTTACGAAGATAATAAAGATTTTATTGTTTCGCTGGCCAATCTTTTGTATAAGATTGAGTTAGATGATAGAGAAAAAAAACTCTTATGGAAATCTCTGCGAAAGAACAAAAAAATGTTAAAGTCCATGGATATATCGAAAAAGGAATTTGATATGGATTTGATGAATGGTATTCTTGACGCGTTGAGATATAAATATATTCAAAACGAAAAATTAGTTTAGTGATTATTCCGAAGAATAATGATTGAATCCTAATCGTTAAAAGGTTGTGGTCACTTTTTAACGATAGCCTCAAAAATTAAGCGTATACGAATGGCCTAAATTCGTATACGGTTCGTTAACGTTTGAAAGTTACACTTTGCCTCATTTTGCTTTATTTTGCGAAGTGTGACACACTAATTGTAAAAATGTTGAAATATGAAAAAGCCCAGAATAGTGCGCAAAACGCGGCAAACTGCGGCAATTTAGGAGGAATTTTTGAATGATAAAAATACTTTTCATCTGTCACGGCAACATCTGTCGCAGCACCATGGCGCAGAGTGTATTCGCCCATCTGGCGGCGGAAGCAAGCATGGCAGATTATTTTGAAATTGATTCTGCGGCGACAAGCCGCGAAGAAATCGGAAACACGCCACACTACGGAACAGTAAGGAAACTTAAGGAAGAGAATATTCCGCTCATCCCGCACAGGGCGCGCCAGATGACGAGAAACGATTATTTATACTATGACTATCTGATTGGCATGGATACTGCGAACATCCGTAACATGATAAAAATCGCCGGAGGCGAGGACAGTCAGGGAAAAATCTACAAAATGCTGTCCTTTGCGGGATATGAACACACGCACAGGCTGTCGGAGGCAGGAGATGTCGCTGATCCGTGGTATACCGGAGATTTTGAGGCAACCTATCGGGATGTGAAAAATGGCTGTGAAGGTTTGCTGGCATATATAAAGGAAAACCACGAGTTTACATTGTAATTTTTGCAGTTGAAAGTATAAGTAACCGGTGTTAGAGAAGAGAGGAGTATCATGGAAACAAGAATTGCATTAATTGGAATTATTGTGGAGAATCCAGAATCAATCGAGGCGTTGAATCATCTTTTGCATGAATATGGAAAGTATATTATTGGTCGAATGGGAATCCCATACAGAGAGCGTGAAGTAAACATTATCAGCGTGGCAATTGATGCGCCGCAGGATGTGATCAATGCTCTGTCAGGAAAAATCGGACGTTTGGATGGGATTGGAGCCAAAACCGTTTACTCAAATATCAAAGGAAAGAATGAAAAATAAAATCAGATGTGCCGGGCAAGATTATCTCGCTACGCTGCAAGCCGAGCCAGCTCGAATCCGCTGCGCTTCTTCTCGCTGTTGGGCTGTCGCATAATAAGGATAATGAAAAGCCATGCCCATTCGGAATCCGCTGCGCTACAAGCCGAGCCAGCTCGAATCCGCTATGCTCCTTCTCACTGTTGGGGCTGTCGCCCAATAAGAATAAAAAGAAAAGATGACAGTCTGGTGAATAAATTCCCCATTCTGTCATCTTTCCTTTTTATCCTTACTCGGCTTGTAGCTTATCCAAAGTATCTCTCAAGTAATCCCTTAAGGGCTTTGCCGTGTCTAGCCTCGTCTCTGGCCATCTCATGAACAGTGTCATGGATTGCATCAAGGTTGTTTTTCTTAGCGCATTTTGCAAGATCAAATTTACCTGCAGTAGCACCGAACTCACAGTCAACTCTCCATTTCAGGTTATCTTTTGTAGTAGCTTTCATGTTTGGCTCTAAGTCCTCACCTAACATCTCAGCAAATTTTGCTGCATGTTCTGCCTCTTCGTAAGCAGCTTTCTCCCAGTAAAGACCAACTTCCGGATATCCCTCGCGGTGAGCAATACGAGCCATGCAGAGGTACATACCAACTTCAGAGCATTCGCCATCGAAGTTTGCTTTTAACTGGTCGAAGATGTATTTTTTGTCTTCATCACTGATTTCTGGATTGTTTTTTACTGTTTTTGCGTAAACGCCATATTCATGTTCTGCAGCAAGTGTAAGATCTCCTTCTACTTTTTTGAACTTATCAGCGCCTACATGACAGACTGGACACTCTGCTGGTGCAGCATCTCCTTCATAAACATATCCACATACTGTACAAACCCATTTTGTCATAATTTTGTTCTCCTTTTCTTAATTAAATTTTATTTAGTTTTAATAATAGTAACTATTACTGATTTTAATTTAAAAAATATATTTTGTCAATACTTTTTCTTATATTTTTTAT
>JAUUNJ010000132.1 GCA_030844625.1 Roseburia sp.
TGCATATATGAAAGCCACAACAACTCTCCTTCTTTAAATCCACATTTTTTCAAAATTTCTAAATGCTCTGAAACAGAAATCGGATAATAATCTTTTTTATATCTACCTATACGATCTTCTGCCTCTTCACTACTTTTCCCCATTGATATCTGATATTTTTTCCATCTCTCAAGATATAGTCGTTCACTCATCTTTCCACTTGGCGCAAAATTTTCAAAACTAATGAACAGTCCGCTTGATTTCAATGCCTCATAACACTTTTTTATTGCACAAATTCTTTCGTCACCTTTTAGATAATGATTTGCCTGAACCGCCGTCACAACATTAAATTCGTTTTGAAAGTTTATATTCTGTACGTCTGAAATAATAAACTCTGCATTTGGAAAATCAAACCTGTTTTTAGCAATGTCCATCATTTTGGAAGAATTATCACAAAATACAAACCTTTTCATAGGAGTTTCCCTAAAAGCAATCTCTGCCATTTTCCCTGTACCACATCCTACATCCAAGCAATCCAAGGGCTTGTTCTTATAATATGTATTAACCACATCTGTAATCTGCTTATAAAATTGCTCACAATAAGGAAGTGTGCATTTTATCTTTTCATCGTATTCCGTTGACTTAAATGCAGAATTATTATCTTTCATATGAATAACTCCATTAACTATTTATTTTCATTCTATCATATCCATCTAACCTGTAAAAGCAGATATTCCATTAATGTATACCATTCATTTCAAAATAAAAGTACATTCTATCACAGAGCAACCATCTGATTTTTAGAATGTACTTTCATCTTATATTTATATCACACAACCATATAACCAATAAACTCTTAATTCCACAATATCTTTCTCAAAGCATTACATTAAATTGTATTCAAATAGTTTTGCAAATCATTTGCCAATTTACCAATATGAACCCCGTCTACAAAAGAATGATGAACTTGAACGGAAAAAGGAAGCATTATTTTCCCATCTTTTTCATAATATTTCCCCCAATCAAACAGCGGTGTCGCATTGTCTTTATTTCCGGAATCCGTATGAGAAATATGTGTATAAGCTACCCACGGAAAAGAAGAAAATTGGAACACATCATTACCTAATGGAGCTGTAAAGTATTCTTTTTGTGCCTGCTCTTTTTCCGTTGCTAAAGCAACATATTCTTCCAGCGTATCCGCCATTTCTACATTAATAACTTTGAATAATTCCGTATCTTTGTTTAGATAGGTAAATGCTGTATTGATTTTATCAAATAGCACTGGATTTCCCTCAACAAAACGATAACGAAATTCTTTTATCAGATTTGCGCATTTGGATACTGCAAATACAAATGAAAACGTAAAAGAATAATGGTGTTTTCTTATTACTTCTAGAAAATGTGTAATATCCAATTCAAAAGTGACACAATACTGCGGCTGAACACTATTCCTGAAAATCTGATAGTGCAATCTTCTTTCCCAATTCTCTAAATCAATTTTTTTCATGCTGTGAAACCTCCTAGTTATTTCCTGGCATATATCTTAATTCTGAGAAAAGTTTCAAAACAGGTACCATCCGACTGTTGCGTTCTTTTTACCATTTCTTCAATCACTTCCTGACGAAAAGTTTCCTTTAATTCATCCGGGATATATTTAATAAATGGTACAATGCATGGCTGGTCAATCCATTGAATCATTTCTGAATCATTAGAGAAATACCTGTCTCTATTTACTTCTTTAATTGCATATGTAGAAAATCCAATTGTTGAAATTAATTCGGTATACTGTTCTTTTGATGGCATGAACCACGGCCATTCAAAATTTTTAAAGTATCTGGCATAGTTATCTTCCGATATTTTCTTCTGAATCACATCAATAAAATTAGAACAATTTCCAAATCCTCCAAAATCCCATAATATTTCCCCATGAGCTTTTAATGCTCTGTAAGCATTTTTCAAAAGCCGTTTATGATCTTCCACCCAATGTAAGGCTGCATTGGAAAAGATAAGGTCAAACTCATTTTCAAAATTCATCTTATTAATATTTATATGTGCAAATTTAAGATTACTTTTTTGAATCTTTTTTGCTGTTTCAATCATATTAAGCGAAGCGTCTATTCCCAACACTTTTCCGTATGGTACAAATAATGATAACTGTTCCGTTAAAATCCCATCACCGCACCCCAAGTCTAAAACCTTCTCATTTCCTTTGAATGATAACTGAGAAATCAAATCATTTCCCCATTCTTTTTGATGTTTCGAAGCTGATTTGTATTTTTTCCCGTCGAACTCAAATGCATCCATGTAAAACCTCCTTATATTGTTAAGTTTTATTGAATTATATTCCTTGCAATGATATAATTCAAATATATGGTTATTATGAAATATATAAATTCAATTTATGGGGAGGGCTTATGGATACATTCGATAATCTCACAAAATACAAAATTTTTCTTTCTGTTGCCGAGAATAAAAGTATATCCAAAGCGTCTGCTCAGCTTTATATTTCTCAACCGGCAGTCAGCATTACAATAAAAAAGTTGGAAGAAAGCCTTAACACTACGCTTTTTATTAGAAAGTCAAAAGGTGTTGAACTAACAGAGAAAGGACGATTATTATATGACAGTGCCAAAAAAGCACTGAATATGCTTTCAGATACTGAAAAAAGCCTTAGATTTCCGTTAAATACAGGATATTTACGCATAGCATCCAGTAATGTATTGTGTAAACATTTTCTCATGCCTTATCTGAAAGAATTTACAAACTTATATCCCAATACAGATTTGGCTATCACATGTACCTCCTCTGTAGAAGCCTGCCTGATGATTGAAGAATGCAGTATTGATTTAGCACTGGTAGTAAAACCGGAAAACTTAGGAAGGTCAATATATCACTCTCTGGGAGTCATTGAATATATTTTTGTTTGCACACCAGCATATAGAGAAAAATTGAATTGTGAGAATGATGAAATATTTGACTATGCCAATATAATGCTTCTGGATAAAGACAATGTTTCCCGAAAACATATTAACAATTACTATGCCAAAAACAATATCATTCCATTACATATCCTTGAAGTAAATGAGATGGATATGCTGATTGAATTTGCAAAAATGAGTATCGGCGCATCCTGTGTTGTAAAACAATTTGTTGAATCTGAATTAGAGACGGGCTCACTGATTGAAATAACTTTATCAAATCCTATTCCACCTCGTGAAATTGGTTTTTTATACAATGATATTCAACCGTTCAATGAAAATATTTTGAAATTTATTAACATGGAATTTTAAAAAATATAATTTTATAAATCAAGCTGTTTAACCTGCACTAGTACTAATTTCTCAATTTTATAGAACTCTTACTCTTTATTCGACCTTCTCTACTACACAGTTTTCAACAATCTGCAATACGGATTTTATTTTCCCACTTATTTCCTATTCTCCAATATTTTTTGTTGTTGAGAAGCTATTTTTCTTGCCTCTGTAAATATCCCTTCTTTTTTCCTTTTTTTGCCTCTACCGTCCTTGGCAAGATACGCACTTTGTAAAGCAAAGTGCCTCTTGTTAGGGGAACATCCCCTAATCCCCCTGTTCCATACGGAAATATACCGATACCCATACAGGACTGAATTTTCCACTTCAAATTTTCCGTACAGATTCCATATGGTTTTCCATTTTCCACTACTACCACAAATTTGTGACCATATGGTCAAACCATACAAAAGCGGATTTTACACTACCAAATTTCCGTCCGGTTTCTGTATGGTTTTGCAATTCCCACTACAACACCAACTTTCACGACCGTATGGTAAAACCATGCAAAAACGGTTTTCACACTACTAGATTTTCGTATAGTTTCTGTACAGAAAGCCGAAAAGCACTACATAAAAAGAAACAGCCAAAGTTTTACCTCTGACTGCTTCATTTCTTATTTCACATTCATTTTTTCTATGCCTAATTACTTGCATGTTCCATCATTTTTCATCAATCACATGATTATATTTTCTCTGTTTTATCGTTCTCTTACCACACACTCATATCATCCTGAGCATCAATCCAGGCCTGTGCCTCATTATTTAACATCAGTCTTGCATATTCCAAAGGATCATCAATCGCTAATGCATCCAATGCCCCCTGCGAATTCGGTGTAGTTTTTAATCCATCTTCCCATTCATTGCAATTTAGTCTGAAAATAATTCCAAGATCAATGTTTCTAATCTCAATACAATTGCATTGCTGATTGTATTCTGCATAAACTATCATTCCTGCTCCTTTCTACCAGGGGGGGTGGGGATGTGTTATCACATTCCGCCTGCCTTTCTGTCTCCATAATTCTGTTCAAATGTTATCACCTTGCCCGTAGGCTCGCCTGTTGCTTCACTGTTTAGCATATCGGCGATCTGCTTCTGCTTGTTCGGATAGAGATGTCCGTAAATGTTCATTGTAGTGTTCACAGAATCGTGTCCTACCCTCTGGGCGATTGCCAATGGCTGCACATTTTTCTCTATGAGAAAAGCAATTGATGAATGACGGATATCGTGAATACGAATCGGTGTAAGCCCTAATGCTTCAATCTTGCTTTTCAGTTTCTTCTGAATTACCCTGTCCGTTATTTCAAAAATTCTGTCCTTATCCTTAATTCCATAAATAGAATCCGTATAGACTTTCAATTCCTTCATCAGGAACTCCGGCACCGTCACTTTTCTGTTGGAACTTTCCGTCTTTGGAGATGTCAAATAATCCTGCTTATTTCTTCGATAGAATGTCTTGTTGATGTTAATTGTGTTATTTCTGAAATCCAAATCTTCCAGAAATATTCCAAGTAATTCACCACACCGGCATCCTGTCCAAAACAATACTTCAAATATCAGCCTGTATATGCTCTCCTCTTCCCCAAAACTTTCAATGAAGATATCAAACTCACTCTTTGTCCAGAAGTTCAGTTCCTTTGCATTTGACCGTCCCATCTTTTCAACCTTCTTGCATGGATTTACTTTCAGACCATAATACCGCTCAGCATGATTAAACAATGCGGTAATCTGATTCTGTATCATCCGGAGATAAGTTTCCTTATATCCCATTGTCATCATTTCATTCTGCCACTTTAGAATCTCCGCCGGAGTGATTTCATTCATCCGCTTTTTCCCGAAGTATGGAAGAATCTTCTGCTCAATCATCTGACGTTTGCTGATAACACTCCGCTCTTTCAGTCTGCCTTTCTTATCCTTAAAATAAATTTCAACGAACGGCTCCAGCTCCATGTTCATATCCGCCTGCTCTGTCATCAGAAATTCTCTTTCCCAGGCTAACGCTTCTTTCTTTGTGGCAAATCCGCGCTTAAACTTTGTCTTCTTTTCGCCCAGCCAGTTCTTGTAATTGAATTTGCAATACCACTTGCCTGTTGTCGTATCTTTATATGCTGGCATAATTTTGTCCTCCTTTTTCAATTTTCAATGTACCTATTGAAACGAATCCGGCTTTCCTGCTCCGGTTACTTCCGGAGCAGTTCCCGGCTTCTTTGTTATCCCTGATCTTCGTATCCGTAGCACTTCTTTTCAAAGAATGCTCTTGGCACGCTTCCTGATTTTATGAAATATCCCATGGATTTCAGTTCATCATTCCATTCCCGAATAGTGTTGTATGCTTTTGCTCTGGATACTCCAAGTTTCTCAGATACTTCTTTCACATCCATAAAAATCGGATTCATCTGCCCTCACCTCTCTTTCTTTTGTTTTTAGTAACTTATATGTTACTGTTTATGTTTTCAGATTATATCGTAACATATATGTTTCTGTCAATACCTGTTTCCATTTCCACCATATCAGTGTGTGTTTCTTTTAAAATCCACCACTTTATGGTGTTCTTTTACAGCAATAGATGTGCGTTGTCGTTTCAATTTTCTCTTGCTATACAGTAACATTTATGTTATCTTTACAATAGAAACAAAAAAGTACTATATGTTTACTGAACAATTAAGAAATAGGATATACATTGCCTGTGCTTTCATGGCAGTGTTCTCCCCTATTCAAAACAACTGTTCAGAATCCTAATGAAACGAGGTATGAACTTATGGCTATTGGTGAAAGAATCAAACGAATCCGGAATTTTAGAAAAATGACACAATCCCAGCTTGGCGAGGCAGTCGGCTTATCCGACGTCAGAATCCGCCAGTATGAAATCGGAAACAGAACACCAAAGGAAGATATGATTAAGGATTTGGCAACTGCTCTTAATTGCAATTACCGCTCCATCTATGAACCTACCCTATATGCTGCGGAAGATGTGATGTACACTCTGTTTGAATTAGACGAGCATTACGATATGCCCCTGTATGAAGTAAAAGACAGGAAAACTAAGGAGACACATATATGCGTAGGTTTTGACTATTCTTTACTTGATGACTTTTTATCCGAATGGATGAAGAAAAAAGATGAACTGTCTAAAGGTAAAATTACCAAAGAAGAATACTTTGAATGGAAAATCAACTGGCCTCATAATGATTAGGAGATTTCGGCACATAACCTGTGCCGATTTTTTCATATCAATCTACAAGATATCTTTCTCTAGACTTTGGGGTAGCGTATCTGCTACTTGGATTTCCCCTAAATGTGTATCAAAAGTGTATCAAATCCTATTTTTTTAAGTGCAGAACGAGTGCACATACTATTTCCGTTCTGCCATCTTTTTGGGCAAAAAGAAACCGCAACCCCTTTATTCATAAGGGATTGCGGAATATTTTTGATACTTATTATTGATTATTCAATAATCGTAGCAACCTTACCTGATCCTACTGTTCTACCACCTTCACGGATAGCGAATCCAAGACCCTGCTCCATAGCGATTGGGTGAATAAGTTCAACTGTGATTTCTACGTTATCACCAGGCATACACATTTCTGTACCTGCTGGTAAGTTACAAACACCAGTTACGTCAGTTGTTCTGAAGTAGAACTGTGGTCTGTAGTTGTTGAAGAA
>JAUUNJ010000133.1 GCA_030844625.1 Roseburia sp.
TCTCCATTCCTTGGAAGATTAGATGATATCAATCAGCCGGGCATTGATTTAATTCGTACGATTGCAGAAATTTTTGACATTTATGGATATGATACAGAAATCATTTCAGCCTCTGTGCGTAATCCAATTCATGTAACAGACTGTGCATTGGCAGGAGCTGATATTGCAACTGTGCCATATAATGTTATAGAACAGATGACAAGGCATCCGTTAACCGATCAGGGAATTGCAAAGTTTCAGGCAGATTATAAGGCTGTTTTTGGAGAATAGTAGAAAGAATGGTGTTATATGAAAACATTTGAATATGTTATAACATGTGAGGAGGGCATTCATGCTGTTCCTTCGGCACTCCTTATGAAAAAGGCAAAAAAATTTGATTCTGAGCTGGTCATGTATAAAGGAAATGAATCGGCAGATATGAAAAGTATGTTCGGAATCATCGGACTGTGCATTGGTAAAGGCGACAAAATCAGAATTGAGATTTCCGGCGTTGATGAGGACAGTGCAATGGAGGAAATTATTGATGTACTCCGGCAATTATAGTGGCAAAATGCCTAAGTCTGGAAGGGGACAGATAAGGAAATTCTTTATATAGTTAAGAAAACTAAGTAAAATGTAATGCTTAGACAGGGTTTTTCTTTATTTAAAAATAAAATAATTACTAAAAACTTAATTTTACTTGATTTTTTGATTGAAATAGTTTATAAAATTAAGTAGCGCAGAAAGGCATACAAAAAGGGTATAGTGCTCAGTGGAATTATGCTTTTTGCAGGAATAAAGATTGGATTATAAGGTACAAGGGTGTACATCGGCAATTTAGCTGATTGTTTCTTTGTACCTTTTTTAATGCAAAGAGGAGGAAAAATCATGAATCAGAATGAATTATTCAGACAGGCACAAAAAGATGGCTTATATGATTCCCGTTTTGAACATGATAACTGTGGTATTGGAGCTATAGTTAACATTAAAGGCGTTAAGAGTCATGCAACAGTTGAGAACGCTCTAAAGATTGTTGAGAATCTTGAACATAGAGCAGGAAAAGATGCCGAAGGAAAGACCGGTGACGGTGTAGGTATTATGTTGCAGATTTCACATAAATTCTTTAAAAAGGTCACGAAACCGTTAGGCTTTGATATTGGAGGAGAAAGAGAATACGGTGTTGGTATGTTCTTTATGCCTCAGGATGAATTGCGGAGAAACCGTGAAATGAAAATGGTTGAGATTATCACGGAAAAAGAGGGATTGAAATTTTTAGGATGGAGACAAGTTCCGGTTCACTCTGAAGTCCTTGGTACAAAGGCGGTAGAGTGCATGCCTTGTATTATGCAATGCTTTATAGGAAAACCTGAAGAGGTAGAAAAGGGTCTTCCTTTTGACCGTATGTTATACATTGTCAGAAGAGTTTTCTCACACAGTAATGCAGGAACATATACCGTTTCCATGTCCAGCAGAACAATTGTGTATAAAGGAATGTTTCTTGTAGGACAGTTAAGACTGTTTTTTGAGGATTTACAGGATAAAAACTATGAATCAGCAATTGCTTTGGTTCACTCCAGATTTTCAACCAACACAAATCCGAGCTGGAGAAGAGCTCATCCGAACAGATTTATTGTTCATAATGGTGAGATTAATACAATTCGTGGAAATGCAGACAACATGCTGGCAAGAGAGGAATCCATGACAAGCGAATATATGCAGAATTCTCTTCAGAAAGTTATGCCTGTGGTTGATACAAACGGTTCTGACTCGGCAATGCTTGACAATACTTTAGAATTTTTAGTAATGAATGGCGTGGAACTTCCTCTTGCTGTTATGATGTGTATTCCGGAGCCTTGGGAAAAGAATGATACAATCAGCCAGTCAAAGAAAGACTTCTATCAGTATTATGCTACAATGATGGAACCATGGGATGGACCTGCATCTATTCTGTTCTCAGATGGAGACTATATGGGAGCAATCCTTGATAGAAATGGTCTGAGACCTTCCAGATATTATATTACAGATGATGATCAGTTAATTCTTTCATCGGAAGTAGGTGTTTTGGATATTGATCCTGCAAAGATTGTAGTGAAGGAAAGACTGAGACCGGGACGTATGCTTTTGGTTGATACGGTAAAAGGAAAATTAATAGATGATGATGAACTGAAGGAAAGTTATGCAGCAAGAAAACCTTATGGTGAATGGCTGAACAATAATCTGGTGTATTTAAAAGATATTCATATCCCTAACGTAAAGGTTGAAACATACGAAAAGGAAGAACGTGCAAGATTACAGAAAAATTTCGGATATAGCTTTGAGGATCTAAAGAGAATCATCCCGATGGCAAATAATGGTTCAGAAGGTATTTTTGCAATGGGAAAGGACACTCCTCTTGCTGTATTAAGTGAAAGAAGTCATCCGTTGTTTAATTATTTTAAACAGTTATTTGCTCAGGTAACAAACCCTCCAATCGATGCAATCAGAGAGGAAATTGTTACTTCTACATCTGTATATATCGGTAAGGATGGAAATATTCTGGAGGAAAAACCGGAAAACTGTAATGTATTAAAAATATATAATCCGATTATGACAAATACAGATATTTTGAAATTAAAGAATATTAATGTACCGGGATTTAAGACAGCGGTTGTACCGATTGTATATTATAAGGGACTTCAGCTTGAAAAGGCAATTGATCAGGTGTTTGTAGCGGTTGATAAAGCCCATAAAGACGGTGCTAACATAATTATCCTGTCAGATAGAGGCGTGGATGAATATCATGTACAGATTCCGTCACTTCTTGCGGTATCGGCAGTACATCAGTATCTTGTAAGAACCAAGAAGAGAACAACTCTTTCCCTGATTCTGGAAAGTGGTGAACCAAGAAATGTACATCATTTTGCCACACTCCTTGGATATGGTGCCAGTGCGGTCAACCCTTATCTGGCACATGAGACAATTAAGCAGATGGTAGATGAGGGAATGATTGATAAAGACCCATATGCAGCCATTGATGATTATAACTCTGCCATCTTAGGAGGTATCGTAAAGATTGCTTCAAAGATGGGTATTTCTACAATACAGTCATATCAGGGGTCACAGATTTTTGAGGCAATTGGTATCAGCAAGGAAGTGATTGATAAATATTTTACTGGTACGGTCAGCAGAGTGGAAGGAATCAGTCTGAAAGATATTGAAGACAGTGTAGAAAAACTTCATTCCAAAGCCTTTGATCCGTTGGGACTGGATGTGGACCTTACGCTGGAAAGCAATGGTGAGCACAAATCCAGAAGTGGAAAAGAAGAGCATAAATATAACCCTGCAACAATTCATATGTTACAGCAGGCAACGTGGACAGACAATTATGATTTGTTTAAGCAGTACACCCATATGATTGATGAGGAAATGGCACCGGTTCATCTGAGAGGTCTTATGGACTTTAATTATCCGGAAAATGGCGGTGTTCCGATTGAACAGGTAGAAAGTGTAGATTCCATTGTTAAGAGGTTTAAGACAGGTGCAATGTCTTACGGTTCTATTTCACAGGAAGCACATGAGACACTGGCAATTGCTATGAATATGATTGGTGGCCGTTCTAACAGTGGTGAAGGTGGAGAGAGTATTGAACGTCTCACTGTTGGAAAAGATGGACTCAATAAGTGTTCCAAGATTAAGCAGGTAGCTTCGGGACGTTTTGGCGTAACATCAAGATATCTTGTAAGTGCAGAAGAACTTCAGATTAAAATGGCACAGGGCGCAAAGCCGGGGGAAGGTGGACACCTTCCGGGTAAGAAGGTTTATCCTTGGGTTGCAAAGACAAGATACTCCACACCAGGAGTAAGTTTGATTTCACCACCACCACACCATGACATTTATTCTATTGAAGATTTGGCGCAGTTAATTTACGATTTAAAGAATTCCAATAGAGATGCACGAATTTCTGTAAAACTGGTTTCAGAAGCAGGCGTAGGTACAGTAGCAGCAGGTGTGGCAAAGGCGGGAGCACAGGTTATTCTCGTGTCAGGCTTTGATGGAGGTACAGGTGCGGCTCCTGAAAACTCAATTTACAATGCAGGTCTGCCTTGGGAATTAGGTCTTGCAGAAGCACACCAGACACTGATTGCAAACGAACTTAGAGATAAAGTCGTGGTAGAAACAGATGGTAAGTTAATGAGTGGTCGTGACGTTGCAATTGCAGCAATGCTTGGAGCAGAGGAATTCGGATTTGCTACAGCACCTCTGGTAACAATGGGCTGTGTCATGATGAGAGTTTGTAATCTGGATACATGTCCGGTAGGCGTTGCCACACAGAACCCTGAACTTAGAAAGAAGTTTAAGGGAAAACCGGAATATGTTGTTAACTTTATGAAGTTTATTGCACAGGAACTTCGTGAATATATGGCAAAACTTGGAATTAAGACCGTGGATCAATTGGTGGGAAGAGCCGATCTTTTGAAAGTGAAAGAGGGTGTCAGTGAAGGAAAGGCTGAGGAAGTTTGTCTTTCAAAGATTCTTAATACAGATTTTGCTGATACAAGAGTCGAATACTATAAGAAAAATGAGTTTGACTTTAAATTAAATGAAACAAAAGATATAACAGTTCTTATGAAGAAATTAGGTAAGGCACTGGAACAAAAGAAACCGGCATCTGTTGAACTTTCCGTAACTAATATTGATC
Organism: Roseburia sp.; assembly: GCA_030844625.1. Classification (GTDB taxonomy): domain Bacteria; phylum Bacillota; class Clostridia; order Lachnospirales; family Lachnospiraceae; genus Eubacterium_G. The sequence continues at coordinate 4,658 of JAUUNJ010000133.1, forward strand.
GATCGTTGGGAACAATATTTGGTTCTGAGATTACAAAGAGATACCATGATACACTGGAAGATGATATGTACACGGTAAAATGTAAGGGTGCAGGCGGACAGAGCTTTGGTGCATTTATTCCAAACGGTCTGACCATTGAACTTACAGGTGACAGCAATGATTATCTTGGAAAAGGTCTCTCCGGCGGTAAGATTGTTGTGAAACCACCAAAGGAATCTACATTTAAGCAGGATGAAAATATCATTATTGGTAATGTGGCGTTCTATGGCGCAACAAGCGGTAAGGCATACATCAATGGTGTTGCAGGGGAACGTTTCTGTGTGCGTAACTCAGGTGCAATTGCAGTAGTTGAAGGTGTAGGAGATCACGGGTGTGAGTACATGACAGGAGGTCGTGTTGCAGTCATCGGTAAAGTAGGCAAAAATTTTGCAGCCGGCATGAGCGGCGGTGTTGCTTATGTACTGGATGAAAACAATGATTTGTACAGAAAGGTAAATAAATCTCTTGTTTCTACAGAGGAACTTTCCAATAAATATGATGTACAGGAACTTAAGAGTATGATTGAGGACCATGTTAAGTATACCAATTCTGTAAAGGGTAAGGAAATTCTTAAGAATTTTGAGGTATATCTGCCAAAATTTAAGAAAATAATTCCTTATGATTATAAGAAGATGTTGAATGCCATCGCAAAGATGGAAGAAAAAGGTCTCAATCCGGAACAGGCGCAGATCGAAGCATTTTATGCTGCAACAAGAGGATAATAGGAGGAAGGAATAATGGGAAAACCAACAGGATTTTTAGATTATGAGCGTGAAGAGGCAAAGGCTTATTCACCAAAAGAGAGAATAAAAAACTTTAATGAATTCCATGAGCCTTTATCAATGGAGAAGCAGAAACTTCAGGCAGCAAGATGTATGGAATGCGGAGTTCCGTTTTGCCAAAATGGTCAGATGATAGCAGGAATGGTATCGGGATGTCCGTTGAACAACCTGATACCGGAATGGAATGATTTATTATATAATGGAAATATGGAGCAGGCATATAACCGTCTTCATAAGACGAACAATTTCCCTGAGTTTACATCAAGGGTATGTCCCGCACTTTGCGAAAAAGCCTGTACATGCGGACTGAATGGAGATGCAGTATCTGTCCGTGCAAATGAAGGTACAATTATTGAAAATGCTTATGAGAAAGGATTTGCAGAGGCTAAGGCTCCATCTGTGAGAACAGGAAAAAAGATAGCAGTCATCGGTTCCGGACCATCCGGGCTTGCTGTTGCAGATCAGTTAAACAAGAGGGGACACAGTGTGACGGTCTATGAGAGAGATGACAGAGTGGGCGGACTTCTCATGTATGGTATTCCAAACATGAAGCTGGAAAAGCATGTGATCGACAGAAAAGTTAATATTATGAAAGAGGAGGGAGTTGAGTTTATCACTGGAGTAAATGTTGGGAAAGATATCAAAGCTTCCGAAATTCTAAAAAAATATGACAAGGTTGTACTTGCATGTGGCTCCAGAAATGCCAGAGATATTAAAGCAGAGGGCAGAGATGCCAAGGGAATTTATTTTGCGGTAGATTTCCTTGCATCTACAACAAAGAGCCTTTTGGACAATGGTCTGAAAGAAGGAACATTCATTTCGGCGAAAGGAAAAGATGTAGTTGTTATCGGTGGAGGCGATACCGGTAATGACTGTGTGGGTACCGCAATCAGACACGGTGCAAAAAGCGTATTACAGTTGGAAATGATGCCAAAGGCACCGGATGAAAGAGCCGTTGATAACCCATGGCCGGAATGGCCTAGAGTCTGCAAGACGGATTACGGTCAGGAGGAAGCCAGAGCAGTGTTTGGTGACGATCCAAGAGTATACCAGACAACTGTAAAAGAATTTGTGAAAGATAAAGAAGGTAATCTGATAAAACTGATACTTGTAAAATTGGAAGCAGTAAAGGACGAGAAGACGGGACGTATGAATATGGTAGAAATACCGGGAAGTGAATACGAAGTAAACTGTCAGCTCGTATTGATTGCGGCAGGATTCCTCGGTAGTGAAGATTATGTAACAAAAGCATTTAAGGTAGATATAACACCTAGAACAAACGTTGCCACAATGCCGGGTAAATATGCCACAAGTGCACAAAATGTATTTACGGCAGGTGATATGCACAGAGGACAGTCACTGGTTGTATGGGCAATCAGAGAAGGAAGAGACTGTGCAAGAGAAGTAGACGAAGCACTAATGGGATATACAAACTTGTAATAGG
>JAUUNJ010000134.1 GCA_030844625.1 Roseburia sp.
CACTAACAATTCTTTCTGCATCAAAAACAAATGGAATTGTTTTTCCATTTTTTCTTATTTCTTCGCCATTTAATGCATTAATCCAATATGATTTTGTACCATCAGTAATAATTAATAGTTTACATAAACATCTTGCAACTTCAAGTTCTTGCTTTATTGCCTTATCAATTTTTGTCTTGCTTGAAAGTTCTTCAGGTGTCTTATATTCTATAACCGCCTTTACAATGCCACCTGGCAATACAATAAGACCATCTGGTCTTTTATTAAGAAGATTTTTAGAGTATTTGTTAATAACTTTAGCTTTTTTCAATTGATTTAATGTAGTATTACCTAATCGATAATACATATATCTTCCTATCCAAAATGGAGTTGTTTGTAATAACTCTTCACTCATTCTCACTTTCCTCCACATGCTTATTTCTCGTTTGCTGTAAATAAATATCAATATCCTTTTTTTGTATTCTCCAAGATCCCCCTACTTTAGAAGCTATCAAAAGTTTCTTCTCAATAAGTCTTCTAACAGTCTTATCACAAACTTTTAAATATTCTGCTGTCTGAGGTACAGTCAAAATTTCATCAATCATATAATTTCCCTCTTTTTTTATAATATCATGTTGAAAAATTAATGTAAATGAATCTTTTGATTTTCCAGGACAATCTTAGACATTTTAGGACATATTCTTTTAAATCAAATAATAAAATATTATTTCCTTTGATTAAATTTTCTAAACAGCTTGTTGCAATGTATAGGTTGCGATTTTTCTCTCCTTTTTCGCTATAATCAGAATGTAATTGTTATAAATGCATAACATAAACAGTGAAAGGATTTCCACATGTCACAGAAAATCAAACAAGACCTTCAAATAGGGCACAACATCCGGAATATGAGAAAAGCAAGCAACCTCACACAGGAACAGGTTGTTGCGAAATTACAATTACTAAATATAGATATTTCTCGTAGCGCCTATGCACAGATTGAGTGTGGCACTTACAATATCCGTATCAGTGAACTAGCTGCATTAAAGCAAATTTTCCATGTGGATTATAATGACTTCTTTGAAGGAATCACATTAGACACATAATTCCTTTTTATTTTTCTCCAATAAGTTTCAGTTGCTTTAATATTACCAAACAGTCCAAAAACGCCGTCTTATAAGCACAATGTCCATAAGCTATGTTGCTTTCATCCATCGCATTCATATATTCTTGCATAAGTTCCTTTTCTTCATCCGATAACCCCAAACCACAATATACTTCCTCGATTTTCTCCTGCTCTTTTACGAAACCCATATATTCAGAGCATACTTCCGCTTCCTTTGCAATCCTCTCTGTTATCAACTCATCCACAATATTACCTAACAGCTTTTCCTCAATATTATTACCTATCATAGCAAGCTCTCCTTTATATTTCCCAACAATTACCCCAGAATTTGTAACGCTCTGAGTATTAAAATGCAATCTCTAAATCCTGTTTTGTACGCGCATGTCTCATATGCTGCTTCCTTCTCTCCTAAAATATGCAACAATCTTTCTACAACATTTTTCTTATCATCCGAAAGATACATTTCAAACTGTTTCTGGCTTAAATCTCTTCTTATCCGTGCTTTTTCAAGAAACACTTTATCTTCCTTTAATGCCTCTTCCACATTCTCCCGAATCAGCATCTGAAATATATTCTCCATGATTTCTTCCCTCATTACGCTCATTTTTTTCTCCTTTCTACTTTTTTGCAAGGTATTCATTGCAATTATAAGACGGACTTGGAGTAAAATCAACAAAAAGTTGTTATGAATACATAACAAGCCAAAGAGGTATTTATGTCACAAAAAATTAAACAGGATTATGTATCGGCTCTAATATTCGTAAAATTCGCAAATTAAACAAAATGACACAGGAACAGATTGTTGCAAAATTACAGTTAATGGGTATCAACATTTCCCGGAGCATCTATTCCCAAATTGAATGTGGCAACTACAATATAAAAGCCAGTCAACTCATTGCCCTTAAGGAAATTTTCAACGTTGATTATGAAGATTTCTTTGATGGGCTTTCTATAAAATAAGGTAGCCCACAACACAAAAGAGCGGATTTCTCCGCCCTTAAAATATCGTTTTGCAAACATTATATTTTTGAACACTTTATCTTCTCTTAATTTCATCCCTATCTGCGATATCAGCAATTCTCTCATACGTCTGCCTCGGTAAATACTCTTTAAAATAATCCAATCTCCTACTATCTTCCCTTAACAATTCATTTTCCCTATCTAATTCCTCATACCGCTCGTCTTGATACTTTTGCCTATTCTTAAGTTCTTTGCACTCCCACTTTAAATCCTCATTCTCTTCTTTAACTGTTTCCAACTCTCTTTGGACTTTCTTAAGCTCTGCAAAACAACTTTTTGCCCTTGCCACAATTACATTGACTAGGCTCCATACTTTATTAAAAAAAGGCTTCACAATTTTTTCCCTATATGTCTTTGCACTCATGAATCCCGACGGTTCTTCCGGACCTTTGGTAACCATATATCGTAAAGAATCTATTTCTTCATCTCCTAAACTTGCTATTGCACGAACCTCTTGCAGATTTTCCTCTGTCTTTTTCAGCTCCTGCTCCAACTCTTTCTTTTCCTGTATAAAGGAAATACTTTCACACATAGCTTCTCTATTCCGCTTTTCCAATTCCTCTCTATCTGACTTCAATATTTTGATATCATCTTTGATTTCCTCCCGTTCCCCTTTTAGCACAGAATTGTCAAATTCCAATCTTTCCTTTTTAACTGTTTCCTGCTTCACCTTATATTCCATAACAGAAAGATCGTGATTTCTTCCTTTTTGCTTTTCCTTAAACTCCATATTCAGATACTTGATTACACATGCTTCTGCGATTTCTCGCAGCTCCCCTTGTAATACCTTCGATAAAGTTTCCTGCGTAAACACCGACCGTTTTGACACTTTTGTTTCCAATCCTCTCTTGAATCCTCTTCCAACTGGAACACCTACCACATGCATATGTGGACTTGCTTCGTCATAGTGTACTACTGCATTCGCCACAACAAAGTCCGGCATATATTGTCCTAAATACCATAAAATCAAATCGTAAACATTATCTATATTTTCTCGTTCAAACTGATGCGTTTCCCAAAACTCCTTATCCCCCACTTGAAAAATAATCTCCACTGCCATGTCCTGCTGTTTTTCTGCTACATGACTGAAATAATCTTTAATCTTTCTGTCCTCTCTTGTCTGCTTTGCATTGTATTCTTTCAATGCTTCGTCAAACTCTTTCCGGTAAACTCTTTTTACATCTTTCATCAAATTATCCGTTCCATGCAATAAAACAACTTCTTTCTGACTGTAATCTGACGAATGATATTTTCTCAAATTATGCTTTGCCACACCAGCTAGTTTTGCTTTACTTGTAATGGCACTTTTCTTGTTACTGATGTGAGCACTGTATGAAATCTGCTCCATAAATACCTTCCTCCTTTATCTGTTTTCTGTATAATCTCTTTCTTAATAACTTCATTTTCAAAAATCTCCTTTTGCAGTTTTCTCCCAAGTTTTTATACTCAAGAAAAATCTCCCCTTGAATAATTCTTCTTTGTCCACATCCCCAATGCTCACTTTTTTCATTCCCATTTTCTTATCTGCCACATCTCCCCGTCTGCTCAACACACCCTCTCATCCCACCCAATTCTGTTGCCCACACATTTCTTATCATTAAAGCTCTGCTATTAATGATAACCCTCTAACACTTTCGGCAAGCCAAAAGTGCGGGGGCTCTGCCGAGAGCTTATACGGCGCATTAAAGCGCCGAAATACATTACTATACGCATATTTCTATTTCATTTCCCTAATGGCATTTATTTCCGCCCCAACATTCCTCCCGGAAATAAATTTTCCACTACTACATTTCTGTATAAGTACCATATGATTTTTCAGTTTCCACTACTACCTGCCCCTCTGCAACCATACAGTCCTTCCATACAGAAGTGTATTTCCCACTATCAGTTTTCCATATGGTTTCCGGTCGGAAATAAACTTTCCCCTATGGAACTATCAAGCCAAAACAAGACGGTTCAAAATCTTTCAGATTTCGTTCCGCCTTGTTCTTTTCAATCAGAAATTTATAACGTGTTATCTCACCTTATGAACAATCTCATTCCTCACAATCTCCTCCGCCATCATTCTTCCCTGCTCTCTTACCTGATAAGTTTTCCAAAATCCCTCACACTGCTCCCTATGCTTTTCGTAATACTTATTTTGCAATCTACCTATCATTTCCCCAGCTTCTTCATCCACATCACGAGCTATCTTTTTTAGTTCTCCCGATATCAGCAATCTTCTGTATCGAACCTTATCCACCGATTCCAAATACCGCATCCATTCTCTCCCCCAACGACCAACATAAACATTACTTTCTAATTCATCACCCAGAATTAATTTTGGATAATATAATCCTTCTTCCTCATAATACTCAATGCCATTTTCCACAAAGACCGTTTCAGCCTCTATTATTTCCTTAACCGTATTATTTTTGTATCTCATACAACTACATCCTTTCCCGTTTTTTATTTGTCATTTTCACTCCACAGATATTTTGCTCCGTCCAGCATCCATATTACCGCTTCCAGCAGATTTAAATAATCTTCTGCCACAGTTTCCATATCTGCCTCTGCAATCGAAAAATCATTACTCTGTATCTGTTCATACATCCTTTCCATATTTATCTGCATACTGTGAAGTTCCTCAACTAAAGGAAAAATATTTTCTCTCTTTCCCACAACACACACCTTGTTATAAATACACGAACGGGTAAAATAATCTTTTTTCTGCATTCCGCTGACTTTAATTTTTGCTTCTATCTCTTTTCTCTGACTATCGCTTATCCGAAAACTGATTGTCGGATATTTGTGTACTCCCGGCATTTAATCTTCCTCCTTTTCTGCTACTGCATTATTAAATGACTGATTTAGTTTTTCTGCCATCTTCGTCTGTTCCGATGGAAACATATGGGCATATCTATATGTGATTGTCGCACTTTCGTGACCTACCCTGTTTGCAATGGACACCGCCGGAAATCCCAGACTGATTAACAATGAAACATTTGAGTGCCTTAAATCATGTACTCTGATTTTCTTTACTCCTGCCAGCCTTGCTCCTCTTTCCATTTCTTTATTGTAGTAACTCCTCACCACTGGAAAGATTCTGTCAGTTTCATAAAATCCGTAAAGCCTGCCCAGATATGTTTCCAGTTCTTTCACCAGAAAATCCGGCATTGCCACATCCCTGATTCCTTTCTGCGTTTTCGGATCCGTAATAATATCCTTTCCGTCAATCCTTTGAAATGACTTTGTAACATGGATTACCTTATTTCCCATATCAATATCCTTTGCTGTTAATGCCAGCAGTTCACCAACCCTTAGACCGCACCAGTAAAGAATCTGAAATCCATAATAACTAATCGGTTTATCTTTCATTTTTTCAATAAACTTCATATATTCTTCCTGTGTCCAGAAAAGCATTTCATCAGCCTTTCCTTTTCCAATCTTACCTGCCCGAAACACCGGGTTCTCTTTCAGAGAATAAAATCTTACCGCATGATTAAATATCGCACTTAATTCCGCCTGTATGGTTTTAAGATATGTGGGTTTTAATTTCTTTCCCGCCGGACCTTTCATGGATGATATTTTATTCTGCCATTTAATAATATCCGCCGCCCTGATATCTTGAATCTTTTTATTCTTGAAGTATGGAAGTATCTTTCCGTTTACAATCGTTTCCTTCGTTCTCCATGCATTCAGTTTCAGCTTTGGTTTCATATCCGCTGTATAAACTTCAAAAAATTCACCAAATGTCATATCTATTCCGTCTGCTTCTTTTACCTTGAAATTACGTTCCCACTCCAATGCTTCTTTTCTTGTCTTAAAGCCTCGTTTCATCTTCCTTTTATTCTTACCCGTCCAATCGTAATAGTGAAAGGAAACGTACCACGTTCCCCTCACTTCGTCTTTATAAGCTGTCATTTTAATCGCCTCCTTCTTCAATCTTTATCCCATAAAACTTTTCTTCAAAATACTTTCTGCTTACCTTTCCTGGAATGGTGATAAAATTCTTTTCTTCCAATTCCTTATTCAATCTGTTAATAATTTTGTAAGCATACGGTTTGGATATGTTTAATACGTCAGCCACTTCCTGCGCTGTCATAAATAATGATTTTGTCATGTTTTTCACCTGCCTTTCTTTCCTGAATAAAATATTCGGGTTTTATTTTGTTAACATATTTGTTAATCCGTGTAATACTCATTATAATTCGCATATTTGTTAATGTCAAGTATTTTATTTCGCTTTTTTGTTAATTTTTTATTTACTATTCTCCATCCATGAGTTATAATGGTAATAATTCAAATGAGTGGAAACGCATTATATGTTTTTCTCTTATAAATGAAAGAAGGTACAACACATATGACACTTGGACAAAAAATAAAACGAATAAGAACATTTCGCAATATGACACAGCAGGAGCTTGGTGAGGCAATCGGCTTGGATGCCAAAGGCGCTGCTAACCGCATTGCACAGTACGAAACCAATTACCGTGTTCCAAAAAAGGAAATGATACTTGATATGGCAAAGGCTTTGAATGTCAGTTATCTGAACTTTTATATTCCTGTATCCGGTAGTGCCGAAGATATCATACAGACACTCTTCTGGTTGGATGAGGACAATCCCTCTGCTCTTAATTTGTTTGAATTTGAACGCAGCAATAAAAAATATGGCACCAGCAATAATATTGTTGCCAAATATGATGACAACGACGATATGCCGGTAGAACCGCCTGTCGGTCTCTGGTTTAACTACGGTCTGATAGACGAATTTATGCA
>JAUUNJ010000135.1 GCA_030844625.1 Roseburia sp.
ACTATCACAACTATTTTCACTATTCCATATATATACCAAATAATCCTTATTTTTGTAATGTTTCACGAGAAACATTACATATGAATATTAATAATTACTACTTTATAATAATAATAGTGTGTGGCAAAATAATATAAATGGATGTTTCACGTGAAACATCCATTTATATTATTCATTAATCATATTTATTAAATTATCAATTTCAATACAAACCCTTTTTTCATCCACGGTGGCAATACTTTTACACAATTTTAATTTATTTATAATTTCTATTTTTTTATTTTCACTTTGTTCCTTACCTAGCGTTTGCTTTAATGTTTCACGTGAAACATTAATATCACTTTTATCTAATTCTTTTAAACATTGATCTACAACTTTTAATTCTTTTTCAGCGGACTCAATTATTTTATTCAAATCTTTATTTTCACTAACGTAAGCTGCTATTTGAATTTCAAGTTCTTCTATTTCCTGCTTTTTAAATCCATTATCTTCTCGCGCTACCACAGAAAATATTTGTGATGCTTCATCTATAGTATCATTTAATTCCTTAATCTGATTGTTAGATTCAACAATAGCAATTTGATTATGTTCAAATTTTTCCTTATTTTTTTTAATTATTTCATTTAAAATATCTGCACGTTCCAATAAATATTCTTTTATCACAATTTTACTCCTTATTTAATTGGTTCTTTTGAAGGAGTTCCTGCTTTACGCGGATACTTCTTAGATACCGGTTTTATTTTTTTTATTACTACTAATGTTCTTGTCATATCAGAGCAGGGAAGTTCTAAAGTGCTTTTGCAAATAATCTTTCCACCAAGTATTTTAATTGCTTTTTCAGAATTAGTTATCTCTTCAGAACTAATAGAAGATTTATAACTTACAAAATTTCCATTTATATTTACAAAAGGAATACAATATTCACTTAAAGTAGACAAATTAGCCACCGCTCTGGATACACATAAATCAAATTTTTCTCTATATTTATTATTATGACCTAAATCTTCTGCTCTGCCATGAACTGTTTCAATTTTTTTTAATTCCAATACATCTATAACCTGATTCAAAAATTTTAATCTTTTATTTAGTGAATCAAGTAAAGTTATTTTAATTTCAGGAAACATAATTTTAATTGGTATTCCGGGAAATCCTGCCCCAGTTCCCACATCTATTAAATTATTACATTCATTTATATTAATTGTCTTCACAATTAAAAGGCTGTCTATAAAATGCTTAACAATGACTTCATCTAATTTAGTTATTGCCGTTAAATTCATTACTTTATTTGTTTCAACAAGCATCTCATAATATTTAAAAAACTGTTCTTCCTGCTTATTTGAAATATTTAGTCCTAATTCATTCATTCCCTGAATGAATATATCTCTTGCGCTGATCATGTTCCTCCTCATTATTTTTAATATATAGTTTACATAATATTAGTTTACATAATTTTCTATTTCTTATGCTGTTCCATATGAATCAGAAGTACTGATATATCTGCCGGTGATACACCGGATATTCTTGACGCCTGTCCTATATTAATTGGTCTGTAAAATTCAAGTTTCTGTGTTGCTTCTTTACGGAGACTTTTTACTTCTTTATAATCAAAATTCTCAGGAATCTTTTTATTTTCAAGTTTCTTAAAATTCTTTACCTGTTTTTTTTGTCTTTCTATATATCCGCTATATTTAATATTTATGTTAACCTGTTCAATCACATCTTCAGATAATTCTTTTCTTTCTTTATCAAGTAAAGATATTTTTTTATAATCCAACTCCGGTCTTCGAATTAATTCCGCAAGTGTAGTAGCTGTCTTAAGCGGAGTACTGTTAAGATTTTCTAAGAGTTCCTGTACTTCCTTATTCGCTCCTACTTTATAATTTTCCAGCCTATTGATTTCTTCATGAATTAATTTTTCTTTTTTACATACATATTCATATCTATCTTTTGACACAAGACCTATCTGGTAACCAATTTTAGTTAATCTAAGATCAGCATTATCCTGTCTTAACAATAATCTGTATTCCGCTCTTGAAGTCATCATGCGATATGGTTCATGACTTTCTTTTGTAACCAAATCATCAATCAAAACTCCTATGTATGCCTGTGAGCGGTCTAAAACTATTGATTCTTTATTTTGTACAAATCTTGCAGCATTAATTCCGGCAATAATTCCCTGGGCTGCTGCTTCCTCATAACCGGAACTTCCATTAAATTGGCCTGCACTGAATAAACCTTTGATATTCTTAAATTCAAGGTTAGGTAATAACTGTCCATATTCAATACAATCATATTCTATTGCATAAGCATTTCTTACAATCTTTACATTTTCAAGACCGGGTACCGTTTTATACATTGCATACTGTACATCTTCCGGAAGAGAAGATGACATTCCTCCCAGATACATTTCATTTGTATAAAGTCCCTCCGGTTCTATAAATACCTGATGCCTGTTTTTATCTGCAAACTTAACAACCTTATCTTCAATGGAAGGACAATATCTTGGACCTGTTCCTTCAATCATTCCTGAAAAAAGAGGTGATCTGTCTATATTCTCCTTTATAATTTTATGAGTTTCTTCGTTAGTATAAGTAAGCCAGCAAGATATCTGCTCTTTCTGAATGCTTTCCGGATCTGTAGAAAATGAAAAAGGAACGATTCTTTCATCTCCAAACTGTTCTTCCATCTTACTAAAATCAACAGACCTTTTATCTACACGCGCGGGAGTACCTGTTTTAAAACGACGGATTTTTATTCCGTTATCAATTAAAGATTGTGTCAGGTTATTGGCTGCCATAAGACCATTTGGCCCTGTATACTGACAGACATCTCCATAAATACATTTTGCTTTCAGATAAACTCCTGTTGCAAGAACCACAGCCTTTGCATAATAAATTGCTCCGGATATAGTTTTTGCCCCTTTAATAATTCCATCTTCCACAATAATTTCAGAAATTTCACCCTGTCTTACGGTAAGATTATCTGTATTTTCAAGAGTTCTTCTCATTTCTCTCGTATAATCCTGTTTATCTGCCTGCGCACGTAAAGAATGAACTGCAGGACCTTTTGACTTATTTAACATTTTTGACTGGATAAAACTTTTATCAATATTTTTACCCATTTCACCACCAAGAGCATCCAGTTCTCTTACCAGATGTCCCTTAGATGTTCCTCCAATATTTGGATTACATGGCATCAATGCAATACTATCTATACTTACAGTAAAAACAATTGTATTTAATCCAAGCCTTGCTGATGCAAGAGCTGCTTCACATCCCGCATGACCTGCACCAACAATTATTACATCATAATTTTCAACTACGTTAATCATAAAAAACTCCTGTTTATACCTGCTCTTTATTTTCCCATGCAGAATTTGGAAAATATTTCATTTACCAGATCATCTTCCACACTTTCTCCAATAATCAATCCTAAATCCGTATATGCATCCATCAGATCAATGGAGTAAAAATCTTCCGGCATACCTGCCACAACAGAATCTCTAACTTTCATAAGACTATCATAGGAACATTCCAATGCTTCTTTATGTCTGGCATTTGTAATATATACCTGATCGTTATAAGTAACTTTTCCGGAATAGAACATATCCCTGATTTTCTGTTCCAATAAGGCTATTCCTTCACCTTTCTTTGCAGAAAAGATTATGCCATCTCTTCCTGAAATCTTTTTTAATTCATTAAGATCAATCACTGTGTCTATATCGGATTTATTAACAAGAATAATTGCCTGTTTATCTTTTATTAACTCAATAATTTCTTTATCATTTGCATCAATTTCTCTGGAACCATCCACAACAAAAATAATAAGATCTCCATCCTTAGCAATTTCTTTTGCCTTATTAACACCAATCTGCTCAACTTTGTCATCCGTATTTCTTATTCCCGCAGTATCAATAATCTTCAGACTTAACCCATTAAAATTAATATTTTCTTCCAGTGTATCCCTTGTAGTACCTTCAATATCCGTTACAATTGCCCTGTCTTCACCGAGTAATAAATTAAGAAGGGATGATTTTCCTGCATTGGGCTTTCCCAAAATAACAGTCTTAATACCTTCTTTCATAATTCTACCATTATCAAAGGTATCAATCAGATGTTTTATTTTATTAATATTCTTGTTAAGCATTTCACTTATCTCTTCTTCATATCCATCAAGACTAATATGTTCAGGATCATCCAGAGCAGACTCTATAAATGCTATATGATAAAGAATATCACTTCTTATTTCCTTTATTTTATTTGAAATTCCACCCTTAAGCTGTTCCATGGAACTGTTAAGTGCAAAATCATTTTTTGAATTAATTAAATCCATAACAGCTTCTGCCTGGGACAAATCAATTCTGCCATTTAAAAAGGCTCTCTTTGTAAATTCACCGGGTTCTGCAGCCTTTGCACCATTCTTAATAACAAGATCCAAAACTTTTTTAAGAATCAGCATTCCTCCATGACAGTCTATTTCTACAGTATCTTCCCCTGTATAGGAATGTGGATTTTTCATTACGATTACAAGTACCTGATCTAATGTCTTATTACCATCAATAATATGACCATAATGAACTGTATGAGAATCTACATCACACAACTTTTTATGTTTTTTATTTGATACAAAAATTTTATCAACAATTTCTATTGCTTCTTCTCCACTTACTCTTATAATTCCAATTCCGGAATTTCCTGCAGCAGAAGAAATAGCAGCGATTGTATTTGTTATTTTCATTTTATCACCCATTAATTTAAATAATAATAGCAGTATTATTATAGAAAGACCTACTAACCCACTATCGAAACAGTATACCACATAAAAATAACTTAATAAAGCCAATAAAACAAAAGAAAAAGCAGTTAATTCTAAAAATTAACTGCCTGTGTTATTTAAATATTAAATTTTTATTTTGATTCTCTCTTTAACATAACTACAACATGTCTGTAAGGTTCTTCTCCTTCACTTTTTGTTGTACAGTATTTATCATTCTGTAATGCTGAATGAATAATTCTTCTTTCATAAGCATTCATCGGTTCAAGAGCAACCGGCTTTTTAATTCTCTTAACTTTCAAAGCAATATTCTTTGCAAGATTTTCAAGAGTAGCCTTTCTTCTCTCTCTGTAATTCTCCGTATCAAGTTTAACTCTGTTAAACTTATCACTTTCCTTATTAATTACAAGACTTACAAGATACTGTAATGAATCAAGAGTCTGTCCTCTTTTTCCAATAAGTATTCCCATGTCATCACCGATAACATTAATATTAACTATATTTTCTTTTTCATTTTCTTCAATGTTGATATCAATCTTTGCTGTAAGCTCCATAGCTGCAAAAACTTTATTTAAGAATTCTCCTGCAATATCTTCTACAGACTGAATTTTTCTAGCTTTAATAATTGCCGGCTTGCTGCCAAATCCTAAAAAACCGCTTCCACCCTTTTCAACAACTTCATATTCCAGTTTATCTGTTGCAATTCCAAGGTCAACACATGCATTTGTAATGGCTTCATCAACATTTTTTCCTTTATATTCTTTGAATTCCATTTTAATACCTCTATTTTTCGTTTCGTTTATTATAATCATTTACTAAATTAGCTTTTGATGCAAGTGAACCTTTATTATTATTCATTGCCTCTTTTGCCTTTTTTATTTTTTCTTCTTTTTCAGCAGCAGTCATCTGTGAATTAGAAGAAACACTTTTTGCATTTACCTTTGATGCTTCAATAATTTTTTCTCTGTAAATGCCCTCTTTTTCTTTACGTTTTTCTGCTTTTGCTGCCGCTTTTTCTTTATTTTGTTCAACAATTATATCAACATCAATTTTTCTAAAATGAATATTAATAAAAAGCTGCTGCAACATCATAATCAACGAACCTGCGACCCAGTATATACCAAGACCGGTTGAAAGAATATAACACATATATACAGATATAAGAGGCATCATGAAGTTCATTATTTTCATTGAACCTGCCATTGGATTATCTGCTGTACTTGCAGTATTGTTAAGCTTAGTTGATAACTGTACACTTAAAAATTGGAATAAACCGGCAAGTATAGGAATAATCAATGCTACTATTAATGATATTGTTCCTGCTTCGAACATTGCCTTTGGTGACATACTTAAATTAAAGCCAAAGAAATCATTAATCTGATTAATCTTTGAAGATACATCCTTATCAGCTACATCAAGAATTGTCTGAAGTGTTGTATTCTTTGTAAGAGCAATATCTCCACTTCCTCTTGAATAGCCTGTCATCGCATCAATACATTGATTTAATTTTTCACCTGATAAATCTTTTGCAAGTTTATCAATTCCGAAAAACTGCTTCATCTGACTTAAATCTAAACCATAAAGAACTTTTGTATATAATTCCTTAACCGGTTTAACATAAGCAGGAATATTCATAATTACTCTGTACAATGCCAAAAGAATAGGCATCTGAATAATTAACTGCAGACATCCTCCTGTCATGGATGTTCCATACTTATCATAAACAGCTTTTATCTCTTCCTGCTGTGCCAACTGTGACTGCTGGTCTTTTTTATTCTGATACTTTTTCTGTATTGCCTGAATTTCAGGTTGTATCACAGCATTTAGTTTCATAGATTTCTGCTGTCTGATTGTCATTGGTAACATCAACATTCTTACAACAATGGTAAATAATATAATACAAAAACCAATGTTATAAATTCCAAGAGCTGCAAATCCATCATAGATAAATTCTAATATTTTACCTAAAATCCACGCAAAT
>JAUUNJ010000136.1 GCA_030844625.1 Roseburia sp.
GGGATATATTCCTTAGGAATAGCACCACCAACTACTGAAGACTCACAGAAGAGTACTGGAGGTTCGTTAATTAATACTGTGTTCTTTGTCTCAACATCAAACTTATCAACGTTAGCTTCAAGTGGTGAGAAACGTACTTTACAGTGACCATACTGACCACGTCCACCTGACTGCTTAGCATACTTACTATCAACATCAACTGCCTTAGTAAAGCACTCTCTGTAAGCAACCTGAGGTGCACCAACGTTAGCCTCTACCTTGAACTCACGAAGAAGTCTGTCAACGATGATATCAAGGTGAAGCTCACCCATACCAGCGATGATTGTCTGACCTGTTTCCTGATCTGTATGAGCACGGAATGTCGGGTCTTCTTCTGCAAGTTTTGCTAAGGATTCACCAAGTTTACCTTGAGAAGCTTTTGTTTTTGGTTCAATAGCTAACTCGATAACCGGCTCTGGGAATTCCATAGATTCAAGAACTACCGGATGCTGTTCGTCACAGATTGTATCTCCAGTTGTAGAGAATTTGAATCCGATCGCAGCTGCGATATCTCCTGAATATACTTTGTCAAGCTCTTCTCTCTTGTTTGCATGCATCTGAAGGATACGTCCAACACGTTCTTTCTTTCCTTTTGTTGCATTCAATACATAAGAACCTGAGTTCATTGTACCAGAGTAAACTCTGAAGAATGCTAACTTACCAACAAACGGGTCAGCCATAATCTTGAATGCTAAAGCTGAGAAAGGTTCTTCATCTGAAGAATGTCTTTCTACTTCATTACCATCTTCATCAGTACCTGTAATAGCAGGAATATCTGTTGGAGCCGGCATGAACTCGATAACAGCATCAAGTAATTTCTGAACACCTTTATTTCTATAAGCAGAACCACAACATACAGGAACTGCTTCACATTCACAAGTAGCTTTTCTCAAAGCTTTCTTTAATTCTTCTTCTGATGGTTCTTCACCTTCAAGATAAGCCATCATAAGATCTTCGTCTAATTCGCAGATCTTTTCCAATAACTCATCTCTATACATTTCAGCATCATCTTTCATGTCATCAGGGATATCAACAATAGAAATATCATCACCCTTGTCATCATTGTAGATGTATGCTTTCATTTCAAATAAGTCAATGATTCCCTTGAAATCATCTTCTTTTCCGATTGGTAACTGTGTAATGATAGCATTTTTACCTAATCTTGTTCTAATCTGATCTACTGCATTGTAGAAATCTGCGCCTAAAATGTCCATCTTATTAATGAACGCCATACGTGGTACGTTGTATGTGTCAGCCTGTCTCCAAACGTTTTCAGACTGAGGTTCAACACCACCCTTTGCACAGAATACACCAACAGCTCCATCAAGTACACGAAGTGAACGCTCTACTTCAACAGTAAAGTCAACGTGTCCCGGTGTATCAATGATATTGATACGATGCTCTAAAGCACCAGGAGCTGGCTTACAATCCTTCTGCTGTGTCCAATGACATGTTGTAGCAGCGGATGTAATTGTGATACCTCTTTCCTGTTCCTGCTCCATCCAGTCCATGGTAGCATTACCGTCATGAGTATCACCAATCTTATAGTTAACACCAGTATAATATAAGATACGCTCTGTCAATGTTGTCTTACCAGCATCAATATGAGCCATAATACCGATATTTCTGGTTCTCTCTAATGGATATTCTCTTCCAGCCAAGGTTCTTCCTCCTTTATTTGTTATAAAACCAGCAGCCCAAGTGGCATGTAGAATGCAAGTTTATTTGCAATTCTGTATCCACATTTGGAATGCATACAAACATGAAAAACTGGACATTATCCCGAATTCCGAATGTTTGCAGAATTGCTACGCTTTATGGAACCAAGCAATCCGTAGTTTTATTCTATATGATAATTTTAATATTCAATGCTTAGAAACGATAATGTGCAAAAGCCTTGTTAGCTTCAGCCATCTTATGCATATCTTCACGTCTCTTAACTGATGCACCTGTATTGTTAGCTGCATCCATAATTTCATTAGCTAATCTTTCTTCCATTGTCTTTTCACTTCTGTTACGTGAGAACAATGTAATCCAACGAAGGCCTAAAGCCTGTCTTCTTTCAGGTCTTACTTCGATAGGTACCTGATATGTTGCACCACCGATACGTCTAGCCTTTACTTCGAGAGCCGGCATAACGTTATTCATAGCTTCTTCGAAAACTTCAAGAGCTTCCTTACCTGTCTGCTCTGCAATTCTGCTGAATGCACCGTAAACAATTTTCTGAGCTACGCCCTTCTTGCCATCTAACATGATGTTATTGATAAGCTTTGTAACAACAACACTGTTATACATTGGATCTGCTAATACTTCTCTTTTCTGAGTATGTCCTTTACGTGGCATGTTACTTCCCTCCTTAATCAATTTTGACAGAATTTTCTTTTTTATACTTTTTTCTGAAAATTCCGGTTTGCATGCCTGCACATGCGATTAGATCTTCGGTACTCACTTAAGTTGTGTCCTTGCTCACGGCTTTAGACTAGTGAGAAAACGATTTTCCCACTGTCGCGGCATTCGCCTGATGAAAATGTAAACATTCCCGTCCGGCTCATAGCTCGCGCATATGTTAAACACTCTTCTAATAACCGTCACAAATTCATTCAACCTGTGATTGACTTATAAAGCCATCCGCTTCTATTTACCTGCTTTAGGTCTCTTAGCACCATACTTAGAACGTGCCTGGCGTCTGTTTGCAACACCTGCAGTATCAAGAGTACCTCTAATGATATGATATCTTGTACCTGGTAAGTCTTTTACTCTACCACCACGAATAAGAACAACGCTATGTTCCTGAAGGTTGTGACCTTCGCCTGGGATGTAGCTTGTTACTTCGATACCATTAGAAAGACGAACTCTGGCAATTTTTCTAAGAGCTGA
Organism: Roseburia sp.; assembly: GCA_030844625.1. GTDB lineage: Bacteria > Bacillota > Clostridia > Lachnospirales > Lachnospiraceae > Eubacterium_G. Next base: position 2,917 of record JAUUNJ010000136.1, read on the forward strand.
GTTAGGCTTCTTAGGTGTAGCTGTCTTAACTGCTGTACAAACACCACGCTTCTGTGGAGAAGCTGTATCGTTCATTTTCTTATTTAAAGAATTGTAACTCTTTAATAAGGCTGGAGCAGTAGACTTCTTAACTGCTGTCTGACGTCCTTTTCTTACTAACTGGTTAAATGTAGGCATTCCTTTTTCACCTCCTGTTATTAGAATTATGTGTTACTCACATGTATTTTGACGCAAAGGGGCATAATACACCCTTTAAACGTGCTTTTCCATTATAAAAAACCGCCTAACAAATGTCAAGCAGTTTTTACGCGAAAGCACAAAGTCGTGCATCCATAAAAATAAGAGACTTCTAATAAAAGTTTACTTTCAGGAGAAGTCTCTTATTTTTATGGATATAGGGCGTGAGCCCGCGACGAAATAGCCCTCGGGGCTATGAGTAGCACGACTCATGGCTCTAAAATAACATCCTTTTTTCGGATATAGGGCGTGAGCCCGCGACGAAATAGCCCTCGGGGCTATGAGTAGCACGACTCACTCTCTCCCTAAATCAAGTTCATCATAATCTCAACCTTAAACAAATCGCCATCAAGAACAATTTTCATTTCTCCATCCTGTCTTTCCACAATTGTTTTTGCTATGGAAAGTCCCAGTCCGCTGCCTTCTGTTGTTCTTGATACATCGCCGCGCACAAATCTTTCCATCAACTCATCAGCACTGAAATTTAATGGGCTTTCAGAAATATTCTTTACTGAAATCTCAACCTTTCCATGTTTCGTTCTGATATCAACATACACTCTTGTTCCTGCCATCGCATATTTATATACATTCTCATACAGATTTTCAAACAATCGCCATGTTTTTCTGCCATCTGCCATTACATAAAGAGGCTCCTCCTGTACCGTCTTTACTACTTGCAGATTTTTTCTCTCAAATTTCTCATTGTATTCTCCAAGGCTCTGATTCACCAACTGCACTAAGTCAAGTTTTTCTCTCGTCAGTTCTACTGCTCCGGAATTTAATTTGGATACTTCAACCAGATCCTCCGTTAAATGCTTAAGACGCTGTGATTTCTGATCCAGTATGTCCAGATACTTACCTGCCTTTTCACTGTCAAGCCCATCTGTCTTTAGCAAATCCACATAATTAATAATGGATGTCAGTGGTGTTTTTAAATCATGGGAAACATTTGTTATCAGTTCTGTTTTCATACGCTCATTCCGAATGCTTTCCTCCACTGCTGCATTCAGACCTTCTCCAATATTGTTCACACAATCTTTCAGCACTCTGTTTGCTGTGAATTTCATCTTTTCACTAATTTTATAATTAAGTTCTCCTCCGGATATTTTTTTCGCTCCCTCTTCGACGATTTTGCTTTCATTAAAATATTTCCATACCAGATAACAAACACATCCTATTGGAATGGAAATAACTATTAATGCGGAAAAGAAGTGGTAACAGTTTTCAACAATGATAAATTCTATAACCGTACATATAACTGCAATAATACCGAACACAATAACCTTTACAGTCAAATTCATATTACTCATCAGGTTGCCGATACCTTGCATTAATTTCTCTGCAAAAATTTTTATTTTGCCCCACAACTTTCCAAATAATGTGGTCTGCATAAAGGACCTTGTCTTCAGTCTGCGCATCAGGCTTTCGCTGAGTAACACAAATGTCTCAATCGCTGGCAGTGCCAGTATTGCTATACTGATTGCAAATATTTGGTGATATCCTTCATCCCATATCTTATCTTCCAGTATAAAATATACAACAGTGGTTACTATTGCAGCTATAATAAACTCCATATCCCACAATAAATGATCCGTTCCACACAGCTGTGGCTTATCTCCTTTTTCTTTGTGTCCTGCCATCAGCATAAGCAGGATGTAGAGAATCATAGCTATTGTCAGTGTAACAATTACTACTACAAAACATTTCTTAAAATTATTTTCAATATGCTGCATTTCTGCATCTGTGGGTTGTTCCTTTATTTTTTCTATTAAAGAACTGTAGTGTGAATTCACATCATTGGAATCAATTCCTATATACAATTCATCTACCTTTTCCAAAAAATCAGAGCTTACAAAATAGGATGTTCTGCCTTCGAAATCCTTAACGCCATATAATGGACTATCCTGAACCAATTTCCCATCCTTCATGGAGGTTATATCTATGAATCCCTCTTTTTCAGAGGGCGCATCACTCATACCATTGCAGATAAAGTACAGCTTATTATTTAGTGTATATTTAATATAATATTTCATGCCGCTGCATACAGACCGATATGTTTCATGGATCAAAACTAAAGGATCAAAATCTACAATTTCAGTACCGTCCTCCCTTAATTCCCATAATAAAACTTCTGCCAATTCTGCATATCGGTTCACATAATCGCATTTCTTTTTATAATATTGATATTTGTGCTTGCTGTCCTCTGAATTATTTTTCTTCCACGCACTTCTATATTTCTTCATCTGTGCATAATCTATGTCATATAATGTAGCTGTAGTGCTCTCTCCCTCCTCTATATATCCAAACGATTCATTATAATCAGCATAGTCTGCCCAATAATTATCACCATTATAATAATTATAATATTTGTCAGAGAATATCTCCTCAATATCCTTGACCGACACATTTCCCAGTTCTTTGTCAGTAATCAGCACCTTATTTTCATCACCAAATTCACTGCAGAAATTTAACTGCGCATCCGCATAATGCAATAGTTCCACAACATCAGACACATAACTTTCATTATATTCATACTCATAATCACCGGAATAAATTTTTTCATCCCAATAACATACATACATCCCCGCTCCCATACATACCACTGCCAGCAAAAGTATGCATATATGTAATAAAATTCTTTTCTTCTTCATAACTTCAACCTATCTTTCTTACATGTTATAACAAAATCCGTCAGGATTTCATTGCTACGCTCAGGGCGAAAATGTAACAGGGCACATTCTTTCCCATGTGCGCAACTCTTCTTTTACAATCTTTCGACTTTGTATCCAATTCCCCACACAACTTTCAGATATCGCGGTTCCTTTGGATTAATCTCAATTTTTTCACGGATATGTCTGATATGTACTGCCACCGTATTATCGGCGGCTATGGCTTCCTCGTTCCACACATTTTCATAAATCTGATTAATTGTAAAAACCCTTCCCGGATTCTTAACCAGAAGCAATAAAATATTGTACTCATAAGGCGTAAGTTTTACCGGTTCACCGTCTACCGTCACTTCCTTACTGTCATCATTAATTTCAAGACCTCCTATGGTATAAACATTTTTCTTAGGCTCCGCCATCGTTCCAAGCTTTGTGTAACGGCGAAGCTGTGATTTAACTCTGGCAGTCAGTTCCAATGGATTAAACGGTTTTGTAATGTAATCATCGGCACCCACATCCAGTCCGATAATCTTGTCAGAATCCTCCGACTTTGCCGACAGGATAATAATAGGAATGCTGCTGTATTCTCTAATCTTAAGTGTGGCTCTCAGACCATCCAGTCTCGGCATCATGACGTCAATGAGCAAAAGCTGAATATCCTCCTGTTTTAATAATTCCATTGCCTCCATTCCATCGTAGGCTTTTATTACATTGTAGCCTTCCTTGGTGAGATAAATCTCAATAGCCTCCACAATCTCCCTGTCATCATCACAAACCAAAATATTGTACATATCAACCTCCGCATACAGACAAAATATTTATCGGTATTTTATCTGAGTAAATTCACATAAATAACTTATGTATGTATATAGTAATCTCAAATATTTAACAAA
>JAUUNJ010000137.1 GCA_030844625.1 Roseburia sp.
ATACCCCAGCTTGGAAAAAATGAAAATATGCTGATGTGCAAAGAAAATGCTAAGAAAGAAATGACATGCGCCAATAATCCGCTAAGGTAGTTGAAACTATATTGTAAAGATATTTTTGGAATGATAGATTAAATAAAAATCCCAAAATGATGTAGTAATTTCAATTTGGAACAGGAGGTTTTTATGGATATAGCAAATACAATTTATACTGTAATAGGTGTGGCAATCATTGTTATTGGATTCGGTTATGCAATATGGGACGAATATATTAAGAACTAATGCGAAAAATAACAATGAATTAACATGAATCCGGTTGACACCGCCTTTAAAAAAGTGTTAAATTTAATATGAAAATTAATAAAAGACTTATGGTATAATTACCATGAGTCTTTTCTATGCGGTCAGAGAAATATAGTATGGAGTGCCGCAGTGATGAGAGATTAATCAATATGTTTTCATGTTTTTAGGAAAGAGAGGTGAAAGAAATGGATAGTTGCGACAGTTGGGGGCAAAGTTTGCGTACGGAACAGGCTATAGAAGAAACTGATGCATACCATCCGTTTCGATTACAGCCTTAGTATACAGACTTCCCACATATACATAGCTCATAAGAAAGACAAAGGAGGTATATGATCGTGGAAGAAAAATTCGATGAAAAGGATTTAGAAAATCAGAAAGTTTCAGATAAAGATATAACTGAAACACAGGGAGGACTTCAAAAAAATGAAACATTTGAAGAGGCGTATGAAAATTTAAGTGAAGAAAATCAAAATAAAGCAGTTTCAGAAGCACAGGATGAGAATGAAGTTCCTGAAAAGGATGACTATGAAGCAGAAATCATCGAAATTATTAAAAGTGATGAACCTGCGCTGATTAAAAAAGAAGGACTGGACGATTATCATGAAAATGATATTGCAGCGGTAATTGAAAAGTTAGACGTTAAGGAAAGACGTAAACTTTATTCTGTTCTTGGTTTGGAAAAGGTTTCGGAAATCTTTGCCTATCTGGATGATCCCGAAGAGTTTATTGAGGAATTAGATGCAGAGACAGCTGCGGATATTCTGGAAAACATGGAAGCCGATGATGCGGTTGACATTCTGGAAGAACTGGAAGATGAAAAGAGCGAGGAACTTATTCATCTGATGGATCAGGAAGCCAAAAAGGATATTAATCTGATTCAATCCTATGATGATGACGAAATCGGTAGCAAGATGACTACCAATTATGTTACTTTGTCATTAAACCTTACAATCAAACAGGCAATGAAAAGTATGGTTGAACAGGCAGCGGACAATGACAACATAACTACATTGTATGTATTGCAGGAAGATGGTACTTTTTATGGAGCCATTGATTTGACGGATTTAATTGTGGCTAGAAATTATGTGGAATTGGAATCCCTTGTCACCACATCCTATCCTTTTGTGTATGATCACGAAACGGTAGATGAGTGTATAGAAGAATTGAAAGATTATTCAGAGGATTCTATTCCGGTGCTGGATAAGGATAAGCATATACTTGGTGTTATTACATCTCAGGACCTGATTGAAGTGGTAGATGAAGAGATGGGTGAAGATTATGCAAAACTTGCCGGTTTGTCGGAAGAAGAGGATTTGGAGGAACCTCTCTTTGAGAGCCTTAAGAAAAGAACACCATGGCTGGCAGTGTTACTGTTTTTAGGACTTATTGTTTCCACAGTAACCGGAATGTTTGAAGGTGTAATAGCGGGGCTGCCAATTATAGTTACTTTTCAGTCAGTTATATTAGGTATGTCCGGTAATGTGGGAACGCAGTCACTGGCTGTTACCATCAGAGTGCTGATGGATGAGGATTTGACCTTTAAACAGCAGGTGGGGTTTGTTTTAAAGGAAATAAAAATAGGCTTTTGTAACGGTATGATTATTGGAACTATTTCATTTATTGTCACAGGTATTTACATTTGGATCGTTAAAGGACTGCCGGTTACATCAGCATTTGCCATGGCGGGATGTATAGGTATAGCACTTTGGATGGCTATGATCATATCCAGTTTTGTTGGTTCCATCGTTCCAATAATATTTTCTAAAATTAACGTGGACCCTGCAGTGGCATCCGGACCGTTGATTTCAACCATGAATGATTTGGTGGCTGTAGTTACCTATTATGGAATGGCATGGGTGTTACTGATTAATGTGATGCAGCTGGGATAGCATTACTGATAGAATATAGGAAATAAAAGAAGTATGGCAGAATATAAAAACACAGCCCTATCGGATAATTTTATCTGATGGGCTGTGTTTTTTAAATACGTTTTAATGCCAGTTTTATGACAGGCCATATAATACATGCAAGAAATGTTCCCAGCAGTGCGGCAATAAGCTGCGTGCTTGAATATGTTACCTTTGCCATATTGACTGCAGCAGCAGGCAAACTGCTTCCGAACTGGGGAAGTACCCAGTTGACAATCAGTAATGCCATAATTCCTGCTTTGGCAAAAGAACCGATAACAAGACTGACTGGCATAAGATTCAGTTCAAGTTTTTTCCCTCTTACAAACCATGTAAACAATACAAGAACTGCGTTGCCAATCATTATACATGGAAGAATTAATGGTACAGAGGAAATAAGCGGAGACGCTGTAAGCACAAAGGAAAGTACGGGAATGATAATTGCCAGAAGTGTACCGCTTAATAATCCGCAGTATAGAGTATCGACAATTATAATCAAATTAATCAGTGCGCCGGAGACTCCTACGCTCTGACCGGATACGGACAGAGGTAATTTGACGAACTGGATAACAACAATACTTAATGCAATCATAATTGCTGTTACAGTGATTTGTTTTGTCCTTAATTTCATTTATATTTTTCCTCCTTTGTTATCAGATGTAAATATTTTAAGTATTCTGTATCCGATGGTTCTTTCATTTCGGAGCGGGCCATATCTTTTTGGAGTCCGATAGAAGCCTTTCGCACATCAGATAGCACTCCGGCACCGCCCAGACAGCCGCCAGGGCAAGCCATACCTTCGAGAAGGTAACCGTCATATTTTCCGGCTTTAGCCATCATAAGCATTTTCTTACACTCATCAAGTCCTTCCGCTTTTACAGTCTTTACATCACGCTCCGGTTCGAAATGATGAATAACATTAACAACAGCCTGAGCAACACCACCGCTTGAGGCAAAGCCTTTTCCGAGAGCACTGGAAGTCTGTTGTGGATCTTCCACTTCAAGCTCATTAAAGTTAATAGCTCTGGCATCGAATATTCCCATCATTTCTTCAAATGTAAGTACAAAGTCTACATCGCTTCGAACGGAACGACGGCTTGCCTCTAACTTCTTGGCAGCGCAAGGTCCGATAAATACAACTTTACATTCAGGATGCTGCTTCTTAATCATCCTTGCCGTAAGAACCATAGGAGTAAGGGACATGGAAATATAGTCCGCATATTCAGGTAATGTTTTCTTTGCCATTACTGACCAGGCAGGGCAGCAGGAAGTTCCCATCCATTTTTGTTTTTCAGGTACATTTTCCATAAAGTCAACAGCTTCCTGAATGGAGCATAAGTCTGCTCCAATAGCAACTTCAACCATATCTTCAAAACCAACAGCTTTAAGTGCGGCTCTTACCATTTCAGGCGTTACATTATTTCCGAACTGTTGGATAAACGAAGGGGCTATTGCCGCATATATCGGCGTATCGCCTTTCAGGGCAAGTACAGTCTGAAAAATCTGACTCTTGTCCACAATTGCACTGAAAGGACAGCTTACCAGACACATGCCGCAGGATACACATTGGTCATAGTCAATGTCAGCACGTCCGTATTCATCGGATTTAATGGCATTCATGCCACATGCTTTGGCACATGGTCGTTCCTGCTTTACAATTGCGTTGTATGGGCATGCATTGAGACACTTGCCGCATTTAATACACTTTTCCTCATCAATAATAGACCTGCCGTTTTCCATATGGATTGCATCTTTAGGGCAGACCTCGATACAAGGATGCTCCAGACACCCCTGACATGCGTCAGTAATGAAAATACGCTTCTCAGGGCATGCGTGACATGCAAACTTGATAATGTTGACAAGTGGCGGATCATAATATTTTTCATCAATGGCACTGGCGTCAATGCCGTCAGAAAGGGGAGCATGCTCAGACATCTTTCTGATTGGAAGTCCCATTGTAGCACGAAGGCGTTCACCGACAATGGCACGTTCTAAGAAAATATTATCGTAATATTTTCCGATTTCACCCGGAATGATTTCATAGGGCAGGTCTTCGATATGTGATAAGTCACGACCATCATATGCCATACGGGCAATTTCTGTAAAAACTTTATGACGAATTTCAGTTTTATTTGAATATATTCCTCTCATATAACACTCCTGTAATAATTCTGATAATGTTAAATTCCTGCTTGATTATAACATAGCAGACAAAATGAATACAAGATAATAACGGCTAAAAATGTGTATAATAAGGGAAATATTATAATAATTAAAAAAAATTAGTGGAAATTATAATATGTTCAGTGGTATTATATACTTTGTCTGTTTTGACATATAAAATAAAAAGAATCACAAGTAGGTAGAAAAATGAGTACAGAAAATGAGAAAAAAATAGAGATACAAAATATACAGGAAAATGAAAATCCTTTAGGAACAGAACCCATAAGCAAATTACTCAGGAAGTTTGCGGTGCCGAGTATTATATCAATGCTTGTTACGTCGCTTTATAATATTGTAGACCAGTTTTTTATAGGAAGAACCGTGGGAGAGTTAGGTAATGCTGCCACAAATATTGCATTTCCGCTTACAACTATGTGTATTGCTACAATGTTGGCATTTGGAGTGGGCGGTGCCGCCGGATTTAATCTTAACATGGGGGCAGGCAATAAAAAGAAAGCTATGTATTTTATTGGCAATGCAATTACCATGATGTTTGGAGTAGGAGTGGTGCTTGCAGTTATTTCATCATTATTTTTAACGCCTCTTCTGAGTTTTTTTGGGGCACCGGATAACGTGCTTCCTTTTGCAAAAGAATATGTAAGAATTACTGCGTTAGGATTTCCTTTTGTCATTATGGCAAATGGAGGCTCCCATTTAATCAGGGCAGATGGCAGCCCGAATTTTTCAATGTATTGTAATCTTGCAGGAGCAATTTTAAACGTAGTTTTGGATTATCTGTTTGTAATGGTTATAAAGATGGGAATGTCAGGTGCAGCCATTGCCACAGTGATAGGACAGATTGTATCATTTTGTATGGTGGTATGGTATTTATGCCATTACAAGACAGCAAAGATAGAAAGAAAACATTTAAAGATTCAGTCAGGTATTGTTTTTAGAACCCTGCATCTGGGAATGGCTCAGTGCTTTAATCAGCTGGCGATGATGGTTGTTCAGATTGTGATGAATAAATCGCTGACATATTATGGTGCGCTGTCTATATACGGTTCATCAATTCCGTTGGCGTGTTCAGGAATCATAATGAAAGTGAATCAGTTATATTTTTCTGTATGTATTGGTGTAGCACAGGGAATCCAGCCGATTGCCAGCTTTAACAGGGGAGCAAAAAAATATAACAGAGTCAAACAGACATACAAAATCGCTGTTACATGCAACACCATTATTTCTGTAATAGCATTTTTGGCATTCCAGATATTTCCACGACAGATTATTGGAATATTCGGTTCAGGAACAAACGAATATTTTATGTTTGCAGAAAATTTCTTTCGAATATTTTTATTTATGACATTCTTAAATGGAATCCAGCCGATTACGTCAACTTTTTGTACAGTTATAGGAGAACCCAACAAAGGAATGTTCTTATCCCTTACAAGACAAATTATTTTTCTGCTTCCACTAATTGTGATATTGCCGGTTGTGTTTATCAAAGCAGGTTTTCAGGGAGTAGATGGAATCATGTATGCTGCACCGGTGGCAGATTTTATTGCAGCAGTGATTTCTCTTGTGGTAATAAAAAAAGTATTTAATGCATTTGATAAAAGTCCTTTAAAATAAAGGACTTTTATATTTTCTGTAAAATATTTTCAGATTTGTTGCAAATAGCACTGTACAAAATGGAATATGTTGTGCTATAATTCAAAAAGTAAACACAATATATTGTGTTTTGCGACGGGAGAGTGAAAAAACAGTTCACTCTTTATGTTTGTAAAAATAATTTGAGAACAGGGAAAAACATTGAATTTATGCGAGCAATAAGCCAATGATTTTGCTTGCCAAACACAAAAAAGATAAGGACGGGAGAGAATAAGATGGAAGTCAGGACGAGTAGAGTAATCAAAAGAAATGGAGAGGAGGTTTCTTTTGATGTTAATAAGATTCTTAATGCCATTAGAAAGGCAAATAATGAAATTGAACCGATTCATAAATTAAATGAATATCAGATTGCTGCAGTAGGTAAGGTTGTAACCGATCAGATTGAGTCTGCGAATCATGCAGTTGCCGTGGAAGATATTCAGGATATGGTTGAACGTGGAATTATGGAAATGCGCGGTTATGAGGTTGCGCAGAAATATGTAAGATATAGATACATAAGAGAACTTGCCCGTAAGGCAAATACAACGGATGATGGAATTCTCTCTTTGATTGAGCAGATTAATGAGGAAGTTAAACAGGAGAACTCTAACAAGAATCCGACCATTAACTCCACTCAGCGCGACTATATGGCTGGCGAAGTGAGTAAGGACTTGACGA
>JAUUNJ010000138.1 GCA_030844625.1 Roseburia sp.
GAATTAATAGAAGAGACCATAGAAAAGGTAATGGATGGACCGGATAAATCCAATCAGATCATCGGAGTTTCCCTCGACAGGGAAGTGCCGGATATTACGGAGATTAGAGGGATACCGATTGTTGCAATTGGAAGAGATGTATATGAATTTGCCTGTAGAAATGTTGTTGATCAGGTGCTTCTTTGTCTGAATTTTTCAGAAATGGAAAAAACGGAGCAGATGACAAATAAATTTTTGTCAATGGGAATTACGGTACATATTAAAATGGATATGCTGATCGAGGAAGCACAAAATATTTCTTTTGGACATATAAATTCAGTAAATGTAATGACAACCAGCACAAAAACTGTATCAATAGTAGAAATTGGAGTTAAGAGAGCCATAGATATATGTACAGGTGTTATGGGCTGTCTGATTACAGGCGTATTATATATTTTTATTGCTCCGGCAATCAAAATTGCTGATCCGAAAGGACCGGTGCTCTTTGGGCAGGAGAGAGTAGGAAGAAACGGAAGAATGTTCAAGATATACAAATTCCGTTCAATGTATAATGATGCTGAAGAGCGGAAAAAGGAATTAATGGATTGCAATAAAATGAATGGGTTTATGTTTAAGCTTGATGCAGATCCGCGAATTATAGGCAGTGGTCCTGATGGAACAAAAAAAGGTCTTGGACATTTTCTCAGGTCAACATCCCTTGACGAATTTCCAAATTTCTGGAGCATCTTAAAAGGTGATATGAGTTTTGTGGGAACCAGACCACCTACGATTGATGAATATGAAAAGTATGAACTACATCATAAAAGCCGTCTTGCGGCGAAACCGGGATTAACGGGATTGTGGCAGGTAAGTGGCAGAAGTGACATGACCGATTTTGAAGAGATTGTGAAACTGGATAATGAATATATAAAAAATTGGAGCATTGGACTGGATATTAAGATTATATTAAAGACTGTGTGGGTAGTTCTGGCAAGGAAAGGGTCAGTATAAAATAAGAAGGATGGCATAAGAAAGATAGAATAGGAGCGTGCAGGATTGTGAAAGATAGGGAAAAATTAAAAATTGCGATGCTTGGTCATAAACACGTTCCGTCCCGTGAGGGGGGAGTAGAGATTGTTGTTGAAGAACTTAGCACAAGGATGGTTCAAATGAATTATGATGTGACATGCTTTAACCGCAGTGGGCATCATGTAAGCGGCAAAGAGTTTGATTCTAAAAAACAAAAGGAATATAAAGGAATAAAAATAAAGCAGGTTTTTACAATCAACAGAAAAGGTTTTGCAGCAATGACCGCATCGGTTTTTGCAGCTATTCGGGCAGCATTGGGAAAGTATAATGTTGCCCATTTTCACGCTGAGGGTCCATGTGTAATGCTCTGGCTTCCCAAATTGCTGGGAAAGCGGTGCATTGTCACAATACATGGTCTTGACCATCAAAGGGCAAAATGGGGCAAAATGGCAAGTGCCTATATTATGATTGGTGAAAAGATGGCTGTCAGATATGCAGATGAAATTATAGTTTTAAGCAAAAATGTTCAGGAGTATTTTAAGAATACTTATGGAAGAAAAACAAATTTTATACCTAATGGTGTGAATCGTGCTGTGCGAAAAGAACCGGATTTGATTAAGAGCAGGTTGGGACTGGAAAAAGATGGATATATTTTATATCTGGGAAGAATAGTTCCTGAAAAAGGTTTAACATATTTAATTCATGCATTTGGACAGGTGAAAACAGATAAAAAGCTGGTGATCGCAGGTGGCGCCTCCGATTCGGATGCTTTTATGAGAGAACTTAAAAATATGGCAAAAGAAGATGACCGCATTATATTTACGGGATTTGTCCAGGGTAAGATGCTGGATGAACTCTATAGTAATGCCTATGTCTATACTTTGCCTTCCGATCTTGAAGGAATGCCCCTCAGTCTGTTAGAAGCCATGTCTTATGGAAATTGTTGTTTGGTATCCGACATTCCGGAATGTGCAGATGTGGTAGAGGACAAGGCAGAAGTGTTCAGACAGGGAAATATAAAAGAGCTGGCAGCAAAATTGCAGATGCTATGTGATGATAAGAGAAAAGTTGAAGAATACAAAGAACAGGCTGCTGAATTTATTTGTGCAAAGCATAATTGGGACCGGGTGGTAGAGAGAACAGTGGAATTGTACAGAGGTACGAATAATGGATAAAGTAAACTCAAGAGAAATATGGGTGGATGATGTTAAGGTAATTGCCTGTATATTGGTGGCAGTGGGGCATTTTCTTATGAGCATGATAGGAGAACCAGATGTTTTCCACGACAATGATTTATGTGAATGGTTTGTTCAAGCTATCTATTATTTTCATGTTCCACTTTTTTTTATTTGCAGTGGGTATTTATATCAAAAATTAAATGTGATAGATAGTTGGAATTCGTGGACAAAAAACATTTTGAAGAAACTGTTGGTATTAGGGGTTCCGTATCTGACATTCTCATTTATTACATGGGGGTTGAAAGTACTTTTTTCAGGCACTGTCAATAATCAGTTGAACGGTTTGACAGAAACATTATTTATGAGACCAACGGCACCATATTGGTATTTATATTCGCTGTTCTTTATTTTTTTGATTACCCCTACATTTAAAGATAAAAATATGCAGATGGCTGGAATTATAATATCAGTAATGTTTAAAGCAGTTAGCCTGACAGGAGTGAATATTTCCATATATGCCATTTCCACAGTTTTGTCCAATGAAATATGGTTTGTTATTGGGATGTGTTTACATATAATAAATTTTTCAGAGAGGATTAAGGATAAAATATGGCAGAAAACCGGAATAACATGTGCTGTATTATTTATTATTAGCAGCATTATAGTTTATATTTTTAATCTTTCTTTTTGGGGAAAATCTTTTCTTCTTGGTTTTACTGCCTGTATGGCGGTGTTGCTGCTGACTGCCGGTATTACTAATTCCGAACAGCAAAATAAAGTATTTGGTTTTCTTTCAAAATACACGATGCCGATTTTTTTAATGCATACTATTTTTGCGGCAACAATAAGAATCGCGCTGTTAAAGATAGGTGTTTATAATGTATTTATACATTTTGCTGCCGGAATAGGAATTAGCTTTATGGGACCGATTATGGCTGCAGAGATTATGAAAAAGATAAAAGGGTTAGAGTTTTTTCTGTATCCCGGAAAGTTTATAAAAATCAGATAAATTGGAGACATAATCAATGAAGGTATTAATGGTAAATAAGTTTTTGTATCCCAATGGCGGGTCAGAAACATACATATTTAAACTAGGGAATTACTTAAAAGAAAAAGGACATGAAGTTCAGTATTTTGGCATGGAGCATGAAGGACGCTGTGTTGGAAATACAGTGAATGCATATACATCGGATATGGATTTTCATGGAGGCAATAAATTTTCAAAGATTACATATCCAATAAAGACAATTTACTCAAAAGAATCCAGAAAAAAGATACGTCTTGTACTGGAGGACTTTCAGCCGGATGTGGTACATCTGAATAATTTCAATTACCAGCTAACACCATCCATAATTCTTGAAATCAGAAAATGGGAAAAACAGACAGGACATAAAGTAAAAATCATATTTACGGCTCACGATTATCAGCTGATCTGTCCGAATCACATGATGAATAATCCCCAAACTCATGAAAATTGTGAGAAGTGCGTGGGGGGTAAATTTGTTAACTGCACAAAGGGAAAATGTATTCATGGTTCCAAGGCTAAGAGTGCAGTTGGAACCATGGAAGGATATTTCTGGAAATGGAGAGGTGTATATCAGCAGATTGACACTGTTATCTGTCCAACATGTTTTATGAAATCGAAAATGGACACCAATCCGGTTTTTTCAGAGAAGACAGTTGTTCTTTATAATTTTATAGATCAGATACCGTGGAAAGAATACAAAAAGAAAGACTATGTTTTATATTTTGGCAGGTTTTCACAGGAAAAAGGAATTGCAACATTAATTGATGTATGTAAGGAACTTTCAGATATTCAATTTGTATTTGCAGGGACGGGGCCGTTGGAGAAAGAGATTAATGGTATAGAAAACATTAAGAATGTGGGATTTCAAAGAGGAGAATCTTTGGAAAAGCTGATTCGGGAGGCAAGATTTAGTGTTTATCCCTCTGAGTGGTATGAGAATTGCCCCTTTTCCGTTATGGAAAGCCAGATGTATGGTACACCTGTACTCGGTGCTGATATAGGAGGGATTCCGGAACTGATACAAGCCGGAAAAACAGGTGAATTGTTTGAGAGTGGAAATAAAGAATCATTAAAAGAAAAGATTGAATTACTCTGGAAAGACAGGGAGCTTACGAATCAATATAGTAAAAACTGTAAAGAGACAGGGTTTGATAATATAAATGATTATTATTGTAATATGACAGAACATATTTACAGATTAATGTAGACAAGATGAAAAGATATAATCAAGGAGCATGTAGAACATGAAAAAATTAAATGGAACAGTGATTGTAACATATCGCTGCAATGCAAGATGTAATATGTGTAACAGATATAAAGCACCTTCCAAACCGGAAGAAGAAATTTCCCTTGAGACAATTAAAAAACTTCCACCTATGTATTTTACGAATATAACCGGCGGAGAGCCGTTTATAAGAACGGATTTAAAAGAGATTGTCCGGGAATTATATAAGAAAAGTGACCGTATTGTAATTTCGACCAACGGATTTTTTACAGACAGAATTGTGGATTTGTGCAAAGAATTTCCTGATATTGGAATCCGAATCTCTATTGAAGGGCTTGAGGAGACTAACAATAAAATCCGCGGCCTTGAAGACGGATTTCATAAAGGTTATACAACACTTAAGAAATTAGTTGAAATGGGGATGAAAGATGTTGGTTTTGGCATGACGGTACAGGATGCCAATGCCAAGGATTTAGTAGCTTTATATAGGTTGTCGGATGAAATGAACATGGAGTTTGCAACAGCATCATTACATAACTCATTTTATTTTGTGGAAGCAAAAAATATTATTCAGGACAGACCTATGGTTGCCCGGGAGTTTGAAAATCTTGTCAATGAACTTCTCAAATCCAAGAGCCCGAAGAAATGGTTCCGCGCTTACTTTAACCATGGTCTGATTAACTATATATATGGACAGAAACGTCTGCTTCCCTGTGATATGGCGTTTGATACATTTTTTATTGATCCATATGGAGATGTCATGCCTTGTAACGGAACAAAGGACAAGGAAGTCATGGGGAACCTGAAGGAAGTAGAAAGATGGGAAGAATTATGGGATGGTTCTCAGGCGGAAAAAGTCCGCAGCAAAGTTCGTCACTGTGACAGACAATGCTGGATGATTGGCTCTGTGTCCCCGGCAATGCATAAATATATATGGGTTCCTATGTGGTGGGTGCTGAGACATAAACTGAAATTCTGGACAAAGAAAAAATACAGTATGTATGAAAATAAGATTGTAAAAGATTACAGAGACGGGAAAGTTACAAAGGAACAGTTGGACAAGTGTTCCACCTGTGATTTTCATGCAGAAATAAATGACGGACTCAGTGATGCGTCCAGAGAACAGTTGAAGGACAGAACCGGCGAAGAAATTGTTGATGCAGATATTGCAGGTCAGATGGAAGAATAAGGTAAAGATATGAAAAAGGCTTTAGTGGTATCCGCCACGGCGGGATTTATAAAAGGATTTCTCATAAATGATATGAAGTTGTTACAGAATATGGGCTATGAGGTCCATTGTGCAGCAAATGCAGATTCTGTAACAACTTTTGCGGCGGACCAATTTTTCCCGGAGATAGGCATTTTGTTTCATCAAATTGATTTTTCATCTACATCGCCAATCAGTAAAAAAAGCATAGATGCATACAAACAGATTAGAAAACTTGTCAAAGAGTTTCAATTTGATGTGATCCATTGTCATACACCAATTGCCGGTGCAATTGTAAGAATTGCGGCAGCCAAGTATAGAAGAAAAGGCTGTAAAATTATATATACAACCCATGGTTTAACCTTTCCAAAAGGCTCAAGTCTGAAAAGCCGTATGATATATGGAAGCGTTGAATGGATTTGTTCATGGATCAGTGATGGCATCATTACCATTAATAAAGAAGACTTTGGGCAAATGAAAAAGATGAAATGCAAAAATGTTTTTTATATTAATGGAGTAGGTGTTGATACACAAAAGTTTCATAATGTGGCAATTGACAGAGAAGAATACCGCGAAAAAATAGGGGTAAAAAAAGAAGATATTATGATCCTTTCTGTAGGAGAATTATCTCCAAGAAAAAATCATCAGATTGTCATAAAATCTCTGGCAGAATTAAAGGATGGGCGATACGTTTTTGTAATTTGTGGAAAAGTAATGGTGGGAGCCGGTACCTATGAGTACCTGAAAAAATTAAGTGAAGAATTTAATGTGAGAGTTATCTTTTTGGGATTCAGAAGTGACATTCCGGAAATATGCCATTGTGCAGATATTGCGGTTCTGCCGTCCTTACGGGAAGGTCTTGGATTGGCGGGAATTGAAGCGTTAGCATCCGGAGTTCCGGTAATTGGTACTGACATTCAGGGGATTAAAGATTATGTTGTGGATGGAAAAACAGGCTATCTGTGTCCTGCGATGGATGAAAAAGTAATTGCAGATAAAATCACATTATTAAGTGATGCAAAGATTAGATAAGATAATAT
>JAUUNJ010000139.1 GCA_030844625.1 Roseburia sp.
GCCACCGGAGAATATAGAACAAAAATAATAAATAAAAATAATTAGTTTTATACTCACTAATTTTATTGGAGGAGAATTATAATGAAAGAATTAGAATTAAAATATGGTTGTAATCCAAACCAGAAACCATCAAAAATTTTCATGGAAGACGGAGAACTTCCAATTGAAGTATTAAACGGCAAACCCGGCTACATTAACTTCCTTGATGCGTTTAATGGCTGGCAGTTAGTTAAGGAATTAAAGAAAGCAACCGGTCTTCCTGCTGCCACATCATTTAAACATGTATCTCCTGCAGGTGCTGCGGTAGGTCTTCCTCTGAGCGAAGTCGAATCAAAGATTTACTGGGTGGATGACCTTGGAGAATTATCACCACTTGCATCTGCTTATGCGAGAGCCAGAGGCGCTGACAGAATGTCTTCCTACGGTGATTTTATTGCCCTTTCCGATGTTTGCGATGTTTCTACTGCTGCTGTTATTAAAAGAGAATTTTCTGACGGTATTATTGCACCGGGTTATGAACCGGAAGCCCTTGAAATGTTAAAGGGCAAAAAGAAAGGCAGCTATGCAATTATTCAGATTGACCCTGAATATGTTCCAAACCCGATTGAAAGAAAAGAAGTTTTTGGAATCACTTTTGAACAGGGACGTAACGAACTTAACATTGATGATGAATTTTTCAGCAATGTGGTAACAGAAAATAAAGATATCACAAAACAGGCTAAAATTGATATGGCTATTGCAATGATTACTTTAAAATATACCCAGTCAAACTCTGTTTGTTTCGTAAAGAACGGACAGGCTATCGGCGTTGGTGCCGGACAGCAGTCAAGAATTCACTGTACAAGACTCGCCGGACAGAAAGCTGATAACTGGCTTCTCCGCCAGTCTCCACAGGTACTCAGTCTTCCATTCAGAGAGGATATGAAACGTGCCAACAGAGACAATGCTATTGATCTTTACATTGGTGAAGATTATATGGATGTTCTTGCGGATGGAGAATGGGAAAAGTATTTCACAGAAAAACCACCAGTATTCAAAGTCGAAGATAAAAAGGCATGGCTGGCACAGGCTACAGATGTTGTTCTCGGTTCTGATGCATTCTTCCCATTTGATGACAATGTGGAAAGAGCTTTCCGGAGCGGTGTTAAATATATTGCTCAACCTGGCGGTTCTATCCGTGATCAGGATGTAATTGATGCATGTAACAAACACGGTATTGCTATGTGCTTTACAGGATTAAGATTATTCCATCACTAAAATTTGCATCGACAATAATCCGTACACCAATAAAAATCAAGCGGTTTCCAGAGAGTTTACACTCACTGGAAACCGCTTTTTTTCATAAAGGACAACTGGTGCAAAAACAGGTCAAAGGTCTGTACATTGTCACGGCTTATCCATATTCCGGTTTTTATTCAATTGCAATATATTTCTTTTGTTCTACTACCGGCTTTGCTTCCTTCTTTGGAACCTTCAAAGTTAAAATACCGTTTTCAAACTTCGCTTTTACATCTTCCTGTTCCACATGATCTCCTACATAGAAACTTCTCTGACATTTACCATAATATCTTTCTTTACGGATAAAATGTCCTTCCTTATCCTGTTCATCTTTTGTATCATCATGCTCTGCAGAGATTGTAAGATATCCGTCTTTCAGTTCTGCTGTAACTTCCTCTTTCTTAAATCCCGGAAGTTCCAGGTCAATTTCATAGCCATCTGACAACTCCTTAACATCTGTGCTGATTTTCTTCATTACATTTGTCTGGTTTCTAAATGCAGGTTCAAAATTCCAAACGTCTCCAAAATCATCAAAAAATCTGTCCATTCCAAAAATACTAGGTGTTAACATAATAAATACCTCCTTATATATGTGCGGTTAAATAACCGTCGTCGTTAATGTGTATTCTATTAGCTCAAAAGCAAATCTTTTTCACTAATCAGCTCCACAGAATCAAATCCACCTTGGACTTTCTTCCGGCTAATTATGTTATACCACTTTTTGTTAGCACTCTCAATAGGTGAGTGCTAACTTTTTTGTAAACAATTTGTTACGTTTTTATTAACACAATTATTACCAATATTAGTACCATATATTTTTCTAAACTTATCATTAACTTTGTTAATTTTCTGTGATATATGTGGAACGAATACTGTTTTTCTGATAAAATATATTTAATTAATATAGCTAATTTAAGGGGACTAATATGAATATCTTATTTTTTTTAACACCAAAAGAAAATGTATCACATGTAGATGATGACGATACTCTGCGACAGGCTTTAGAGAAGATGGAGTATCACGGTTACTCTGCCATACCTCTTTTAAGCAGAGACGGTAAATACATAGGAACAATTACTGAGGGCGATTTGCTCTGGTATCTGAAAACCCATGATTTTCCTGATATCTGGACAATGGAAGATATTCCAATCACCGAAATTGAACGTAGGCGTGACAATACTGCGGTTAACATTCAGGAATCCATGGAAGGGCTTTTTGACAAAGTTACCAATCAGAACTTTGTTCCTGTGGTAGATGACCAGAATGTATTTATCGGAATCATTACTAGAAAAGACGTTATTCTTTATCTGGCAGATAAATTAAAAAATGTGTCACCATCAGAACTCCATCAATAATCCCAATATATTTTAAAGGTGTAAGCTTAAACTCTGCTTACACCTTTTTTAAAAAATTCAATGATCCGATTGGATTTTCTGTGCCCTTTTCTAACAGTTCTATCAATCCCACCATTGTCTCCTCTATAGCTTCCGGTGTAGATGGAACCAGTGTATTATCAAATTTTACTGCAAGAACAATCAATACAATTTCTGCAAGAGCTGCTGGATATTTAAAATGTATATCTCCATTATCTATTCCTTGCTGAATAATCTCTGTCAGATCCGGTTTCATTGCTGATATCAGATGATTCAGATATTTCTGATGTAAAAATGCTGTATCCCGAACTCCTCTTAGTCCATCAACATCTCCCGGCTTTCTCAATTCTGCAGAAGAATTTCTACATGCCTGAAAAATCATCGCCATTCTTGTAAAGGGAGAAACGTCAGTCTGGGCTGCCAGATTCTTTGCCGTCTCCAACGGTTTTTCATAATTTCTCTCTATCAGCGCTTCCAGGATGGCATCCTTTGATGGAAAATAATAGTATATACTTCCCTTTCCGATTCCTGCCGCCTGGGCAATCTCGCTTACGGAAATAGTCTGTATATCCTTGCTTACCAATAATTCCTGAAGTGCATCTAGTATTTTATCGTACTTTGTATGATTTTGCATTTTAGAGCCTTTCTGAATATTTCCATTTTTTCTTTCACAAATAATTATTCCAATCCGTTTATTAGTATAGCACAGATTTTTCTTTGAAACACCCTTAATTTAGGTTAAGTATTCCCAATTCATACTTTTTTTCATATTTGGAAAGTTATTATTGACCGCCAGTCGAAAAAATGATAATCTATCTTTGGATTCAATTCGACCATCGGTCGAATTTTGGAAAAGGAGGAGTTTGAAACATGACATTTGCAGATTTATTTTCTGAAATTAAAAGTCGGTTTATGGCCGCAGACGTAAGCGATATTACGGAACATCTTGCTTATCAGTTTAATATTACCGGAGAGGGTGAAGGCATCTTTTATGTAGAAGTAAAGGAAGGAAAACTATATGTTGAACCTTACGAATATTTCGACAGAGATGCCATTTTTATATGTTCGGCAGACACTTTATTAAAAATCGCCGACAAAAAATTAGATTCCATTCTTGCAGTCACACTTCAAAAACTTAAAGTAGAAGGAAATATTGATAAAGCTCTAAAATTTAAGGAGCTTATTGACAGAAAAAGATAGCGAGGTCAATTATTTATGAAGAAAAAAATAGGTGCTTTGGCAGTTTTTGCAGGATTGCTTACACTTGCCGAAGCCGGAAGTTCCGCATACTTTTACCGCAGAACAATGAAACGAAATAACGTGGACATGGAACGCACCATGAAAATGTCCGGAACTGACTGGGGAGCATATTCCTCTTTGATTAACAAAAGGAAAAAATTTATGCTTGCCCAACCCCACAAAGATATTTTTCAGATTTCCAATGACGGCTTAAAGCTTCATGCCACATATTTTCCAGGCAGTCCCGATAGCAATAAAGTGGTCATATGTTTTCATGGATATACCAGCGAAGGGATGAATGATTATATCGGGCTGTCCGATTACTATCTGAAACGTGGATATGGCATGCTGTTAGTTGATGAGAGAGCTCACGGAAAGAGTGAAGGTAAATATATCGGTTTCGGATGTCTTGACAGAAAGGATGCTCTTCTCTGGATTAACCGGATAACTGAAATGTGTGGAGAGAATGTCCAGATTCTTCTCCATGGTACTTCCATGGGCGGCGCCACAGTCTTAATGGCAAGTGGACTGAAACTGCCTGAACAGGTGAAAGGAATTATTTCTGATTGCGGATTTACATCCCCCAAATATGTATTTACTCATGTGTTGCATTCCATGTATCATTTACCCGCATTTCCAATGATTCAGATTGCAGACTATGTTAACAGAAAAAAAGCCGGATACGGTCTGGATGAATGCAATGCGGCAAGAGAAGTAAGAAAGGCAAAGGTTCCTATTCTTTTAATTCACGGAAGCGCAGATACTTTTGTTCCAAGCCAAATGTGCGATGAAATTTATAATAATTGCGCATCAGATAAAAAGAGATTAATTGTAATGGGTGCAGCCCATGCCGAAAGTTATTATAAAGATATGTCAGCATATGAAAGCGCATTAAATAATTTTATTGGAGGTGTCATAAAATGATGAGACAAAGAAAAGGATATCCTGTGTATCCTCTTACTGTAGCCCAGAAATTTCATTTTTATTATCAGGACTTTTGCCCCAAAAAGGAAGTTCTTAACATAGGTACCAGCCTGACAGTCGGCGCAGATGTAGATTGGGATGTGCTAAAAGAATCTATTTATAAAGCATATGCAAGATGTGAATCCATGAGGCTCCGATTTGCTGCTGATAAAGAAGGAAACTGGTATCAGTATGTTGTAGACAAGGAAGAGCGTGATATTGAATTTGTTGATTTCAGTGATAAAACAATGGAGGAAGCTGAAGCCATAATGACACAATGGACACATATTCCATTTAAGCGTCAGGATTCTCCTATGAACCGAATTGTTATGATCAAAACTTCTGACGGATATAATGGCGTATATTTCTTAGCAGACCATACAACAATGGATGCCCAGTCCCTGAGCTGCTTTTTAAGAGATATTATTGAGCTTTACTGTAACACAATGTACGAAGGTGTTCCTTATCCAAAAGATATGGCTTCTTACATTGAACAGCTTCAGAAGGACCTTGCCTATGAAGCCGGATGTAAAGCCAAAGACAGAGATGCTGAATTTTTCCATAAATTAATAGAAGCGTCCGAACCGATTTATAATGGTATTAAAGGTTCCAGACAACTTGATGCAGAAAAGAAAAAAACCGGAAACCCTGACATGAGAGCTGCCGTCAATGTATCGGATTCTGTTGATTCCGCTCTGGACATTTTCCACCTTGAGGAAGAGCCGACAAAGAGGCTGATGGATTTTTGTGAAAAATATCACGTTTCCCTTGCATGTCTTTTGCTTATGGGACTGCGTACATATTTTCAGAAAATGAATGGTAACGATGATGTTTCTATCAATACAGCCATTGCCAGAAGAGCAACCTTAAAGGAGAAAAAATCCGGCGGAACAAGAATCCACTCTTTTCCATTTCGTACCATTATCTCTGAGGACAAAACGTTTCTTGAAGCCGTTTATGAAATACGTGACTTACAGAATGAATATTTCCGCCATGCAAATTACGATCCCGTAGCCTACTTTGCATACCGGGGCAAAACATACCACAATCAGGGCGGACAGACCTATGAGCCAATGTCCTTAACATATCAGCCCCTGACTTTAAAATCCAATGGATTAGACCAATTGGGAGATATCAAATACAAAACAAAATGGTATCCAAATGGTGCCACCACGCAGGCAATGTATCTGACAGTTATGCATCGTCCGGAAGATAACGGGCTGGATTTTAACTTTGAACATCAGGTTAAAGCAGTGTCTCGAGCGGATTTGGAATACCTGTATTACTACCTTTGCAAAATTATGTTTAAAGGTACCGAAAATCCAAATTTACCAATAGGAGATATTATAAAACTAATATAAGGAAGGGAGAATTAATATGTTTGAAAAATTAGTTGAAATTATTTGTAATTATGTGGAAGTAGACTCATCAGAAATCACTCCGGAATCACGTTTTATGGAAGACCTTGGTTTCACATCCTTTGATTTTATGAGCATGCTGGGTCAGCTTGAAGACGAGTTTGATGTTGAAATCAATCAACAGGAAGTTGCTGACATTCGTACTGTACAGGAAGCTGTGGATTATCTGAAAAAGTTATCCGCATAACTTTTAATATATAACCTGTCATTCATCTCTCATGGCTGACAGGTTTTTTAAAATAAAAAAGAAAGGAATAAATAATATGCTTTATAGTACAATTCGCGAAATATTAGTACAGGCAGAACAAAATTTTGGTGCAGGTGATGCCGTTCGCTATAAAATCGGAAAAAATGAAATCGAAGCCAAATCATATACACAATTAAAACAGGAC
>JAUUNJ010000140.1 GCA_030844625.1 Roseburia sp.
ACATCGAAGGGCAGTTAAGTTTTGACTATGAGAACGGTCTTATAAATGAAAATCTTATAGATAATTATTAAAACTGTTAAGAAAAGTTAAGGAGGAACAATATGAGTAAATATAAAGTTGGGGATGTAGTAAAGGTAAAATTATCTGATACCGAATTTAATGGTGTGTTTTTGGGAGAAGATGCAAACTACTGGTGGTTTTTCTCAGGAGATTCAGTTCCACAGAGAATTAGCAAGAATGAGGATGTGAACATTGAAAGGACAGGTCGCCATATTGATATCCAAAGCATATTAGAGCAGATTGGAGGTAAGGAATGAGTAACGATTTAATAAGCAGAAAAGAGGTTTTAAAACTAATACATACATCCGGTGGTTGTGATTCAAGCAATGATTATGACAAAGGCTGGGATGAATGCGTTGACCATTTGTACAGTGAAGTTGAATCAATGCCAACCGCCTACGATCCGGATAAGGTTGTGGAACAGTTGGAAGAATATGGTCGTAATGGAGATTTGTACTTGCAAAGTGTAATCGAAATAGTGAAAGAAGGTGGAATAAATGAGAACGATTGAAAAAGTGTTTAAAGAATTAGATACAGAATTAAGTTACATGGAAAACCCATACAATGAACCACCAAAAGATTATGAATATAAGGATTCAAGAAAATTACTGGCAGAACTTATCGAAATTCATAAAGCCGAAAAAGAACGGATTATTCAGGCTTTGGAAGAAAAGATAAAATTTTCCCATGTATCTGTAAGCGGTGGAAGAGCCAACGGTAAAATCACAGATTATGGCTATAAAATTGGATTGTGTGATGCATTGGAGTTAATAAAAAAGGCAGGTGTTGAGAATGAGTAAAGCAGGAGGTGGAATGATGGAGAGATTAACAATGACAAGTCCGCAAGGCGGTGTAGCTTTTACATTTGATTTAGATGTTACCTGTGAGAAAAGCGAAATGTTAAAAATATTAAAATTGGCAGAGAGGTTAAAACAGTATGAGGATACAAACCTTACCCCAGAGCAGATGATTCAGATTGACAAGGATTATTCGGAGCTGGCGAAGGAATTGGCAGAACTGAAAAAGCAGTTACCACCGTGTAAAGTAGGAGATACAGTTTACTGGGTAAACAATCACTATCGTACATACGGAGATTATAAAATAGACGAAGAAAAAGTTGAGAAATTAATCTTTGATGGAGGAGATTGGATTGTGGACATGGGAGGTCCTAAAGATGGAATATTTGGCAAAACCGTATTCCTAACGCAAGAAGAAGCCGAAGCAAAACTGAAAGAAATGGAGGGTAAATAAGATGTATATAGAAAAATTATCATCAGCAACTAATAGTAAAAGCGCTACGGTGTTTTTGAATTATGATGAAGTAAGAGATATAGCAAACGGATTGTATTATGTTACTAAAACTCATTCAGAATACAAAGAAATACATGCTAAATGCAAGGTTGTCTTTGATATGGTGAAACATGGAATGATACAGCCAGAGACAGTAGAACTGTTACAAGTAAAGGAGGAATAAAGATGCAGGAAGTATTTGAGAAGGTTTTTAAAGAATTAGATAAGTACAAGAAAAAGCATAAGGGCAGTAGCGGTTATTATGTCTCGGTTACGAATGATATTAAGGCTATTGTAAAACAAGTAGCCGAAGAATACAACAACGGCTGGATTTCGGTGAGTGAGGGGTTGCCGGAAGAATATAAGCTATATGACATTACCTTTAAAAATAGTGCAGGAACACATAGCGATTCTGCTATTTTTAACACGTATCTTAAAAAATGGTTTTGGGATGCTGATGAAACGGAACTTGTTGAAAATGAAATCTTGGCTTGGGCTGAAAAAAGAGAACCATATCAGCCGAGGAGGGTGAACAGAAATGAATAAACCCTGTGAACATTGTGATAAAGCAGATAAAAGAAGCGGTTATTTTAAATGCGATAAACCGTGCAATCAGGCAAAACAATGCTATGAAAATGATAATAAATTTTTAAAGATGTTAAGAAAAGAATTAAAACTACAGCAAGGAGAGTGATAAACAGTGAAATTAAAATGTAAAAATAAAGGATTGGGTTGTCCATGTTTATGGTGCAATAAAAAATCAAAATGCACAGGACAATGTGATTCTAAAAAAATGTGTAAAGATGCGAAAGCAGAGTGTAAATCTTATAAATTACTGGAGGTGGAACAATGAAACAACTACTAAAAGACACAGGCGGTTACATACTGATTCTGTTCCTGACGATAGTCGGAACGGTGATGTAACAAAATAAGACAAAATAGAACATTGACAATTGAATATTGGTAGTTGGGATGGTATAATTTGGGTATTACGAAAGAAAGGGGGCTTTCATTATGAACAAAGAATCAATTGAGAGAATAGTAAATGCTGTAACAAAAGAATGTGAAAAGAATTTCAATGAGCACAAGGTTGAAGGGTATACTCTTGCAAATAAGACAACGATTCCTTTTGTATCAAAAACAGTGAATAGTAGAAAGGTTTCTGATTGGGGAGCGGATGAAGACGAAGATGAAATAATATGTTATTCAGAGGAAGGATGGGAAAAATTTTACATTACTGTCCAAGTGGGAGCTGGAATACAAAAGGTTGTAAGCCAAGGTTCGAATAAGTTAGGTAAAAATGAAATTGTTGACATGATTAATGCAATGGATTTATTGGATCAAGTAAAGTTTATCCATAGTGCATACAGTATATTGCAATTTTCAGAATTTAAATCAGAATTAGCATAATTTCGACTGGATTATTTAACCTCATAAGTAAACTTAAACCAACTACCAATATTCGGTAGTTGGTTTTTTTATGCGGAAAAATAGGAAGAGGTGAGTGAGATAGAAGCAAAAGAATATTTACAACAGGTTAGGAATGCAGATATAGCAGTAAATAACAAAATGGAAGAACTGGCTGGATTAGAAGCACTGGCAACAAAGATTAATGCCTTGAATGAGGGAGATAGGGTTCAGGCTACCGGGAGTCAGGATAAGATGGCTGATACGGTATGCAAGATTGCTGACCTTAAAGCAGAGATACAGGCGGAAATTGACAGTCTGTTAGCACTCAAGAGAGAGGTTAGGGGTGTTATAAAGCAGGTAAGTGAACCGGTTCTGATGAGTTTGTTACATAAAAGGTATTTGCAATACAAATCTTGGAAAGAGATAGCGGTTGAAATGAATTATAGTTTAGATCGTACATATACACTTCATGGGAAGGCATTAAAGTCAATTAATTCGATTTTGAAAAGACAACAGTAAAAAACAGTTATACCTGTGATATAGTGTAAGTGGATTAATTGGAAAGGTTAATCCGAATCGTATTTTTGCATATGGTTCCTCCGAGTAAAATTAATGTACAGAAAAGGACAGGCTGTGGCTTGTTCTTTTTTGTTACATGGAGGAATGAGTAAGATAAGAGAGGTGGTGTTGTAGTGACAGTTAAAGAGCGGATATTTGTAGATGAATATTTAACAGATTTTAATCAGACAAGGGCGTACAAGGTTGCTTATCCAAAAGTAAAAAAAGACAATGTTGCTGCAGCTGCGGCTTCAAGGGTATTAAAAAAGCCAGAAATACAGAAATACATAGATAAGCGTTTAGATGAAATAAGCGACAAAAAGATTGCGAAAACAGAAGAAATTATGCAGTATTTTACTTCCGTAATGAGAAGAGAACTTAAAGAATATGTTGTCGTAACTTTGTTAGAAGAAAAGTCAACTTATGCTCCTGACGAAAATGGAACAATGAGAAAGCAGACGATTAAGAAAGAAACACCTCAAGTTGTGGAAATTCCGGCAAAATTATCTGATGCAAATAAGGCAGGAGAATTGTTGGGTAAGGCTTATGGGATGTTTAAAGAAAATTTGAATGTTGATACCGATATGGAATTAAATATTACTATTGATTATGGAGACGGTGAAAATGAAGAAAGTTAATATTTTAGGAACTGAATATAGAGTTGAAGTTGATAATAATCTTGAAAAGACAAACGCAGATGGCTTATGTAAGGAATATGATAAACGAATTTCTACAAGAAATGTGGATGCAATGCTTTGTGATGATGATTCAAAGAGCGCAAAAAAGAAAAGATATGATGAAGTATTAAGGCATGAAATTATACATGCTTTTTTTAGTGAATCGGGTCTTGATGATTACTCTAGTAATGAACAACTTGTAAATTGGCTTGCAATTCAGTTTCCAAAGATGAAAAGGGTGTTTGAAGAAGTTGATTGCTTATGAATATAAATGTTCAGTTAAATCCCTGTTTCAAAGAAGTTAATCATAGTACCAAGCGATACATTGTTATGAAGGGAAGTGCTGGATCAGGAAAGTCTGTAGATACAGCTCAGAACTATATTTTAAGATTAATGCAGGATAAGGGCAGAAACCTTGTTGCTATGAGAAAATCTGATATTACCAATCGTGACAGCACCTTTGCCGAACTAACAGGTGCAATTTATAAGATGTTTGGTGACAAGTATGAAAGATATTGGAAAATTAACAAGTCACCTTTACAACTTACCTGTAACACCAATGGAAATCAAATTATTTTTCGTGGTATGAATGATGACAGACAGCGTGAAAAGTTAAAGTCTATTACATTCCAAAAAGGGAAACTTACAGATGTGTGGCTCGAGGAAGCAACAGAATTTACACAGGCAGATTTAGAAATTATAGATGATAGATTGAGAGGTGAACTTCCACCTGGTCAGTTCTATCAAATTAGAATGACTTTCAATCCAGTAAATAAAAACCACTGGATAAAGAAAGTCTTTTTTGATATTCCGGATTCAAATGTATTAACACATCATTCAACATACTTAATGAATAGATTTATTGATGATGCTTATCGGCAGAGAATGGAGAGAAGAAAACTTGTTGACCCGGAAGGATATCAGATATATGGACTAGGTGAATGGGGAGAGATTGGAGGACTAATTCTAAAGAATTGGGAAGTAAGAGAGATTTCTCAAGACCTGAATGATTATGATGATATAGCCATTGGACAAGATTTTGGTTACAATCATGCAAATGCAATCCTGCTTCTTGGAATAAAAGACGATAATATCTACATTCTTGATGAAATATATGTGTTTGAAAAAGATACATCAGAGATTATTCCGCTAGCAATTGCACATGGTATTCCGGCAAAAAGGGAAATGTGGTGTGATAGTGCAGAACCTGACAGAATTAAAATGTGGAAGAATGCAGGATTCAGAGCAAAGCCAGTTGTGAAAGAAAAAACAAATGAAAAGAAGTATCAAGCGGCACAAATAGATTGGCTGAAAGGTATTGTAAAAAAAGACAAGACAATTTCAAGAATGATATATGTACATCCATCTTGTGTGAATACTATTACGGAACTTCAACAGTGGAAGTGGAAAAAGGATGAAAGAACAGGCGAGTATTTGGATGAACCGGTGACGTATCAGGATGATGCAATGGCTGCATTGAGATACGGTGTTGAAAGATGGAGAAAGAAGAAAAAGGTACTTTTTTAATTAACAAGGAAAGTGAGGTAAAAAGTGTTATCAATTCAAGAAATACAGCAATTCATAAATGACGATAAATCGTCTAGTAAAAAAACATTTGCAAAAAAAGGACGAGAATATTATGACGGAGACCATGATATAAAGCAATACAGATTATTTTACTATAACGCTGATGGGAACCTTGTTGAAGATAAAACACGAAGTAACGTTAAAATTCCGCATCCATTTTTCACTGAATTAGTGGATCAAGCAGTGCAATATATTTTGTCTGGCAAGGATGGATTTGTTAAATCTGATATTCCGGACCTTCAAACGGAACTTGATTCTTATTTTAACGAAAATGAAGATTTCACAGCTGAATTGTCAGAAGTTCTTACTGGATGTATGGCAAAAGGATTTGAATATATGTATGCCTATAAGAACGAAGAAGATAAGATATCATTTCAGTGTGCTGATTCAATTGGTGTTGTTGAGGTGAGGGCAAAAGATACTGATGATGGATGCGAATATGTTATTTACTGGTACGTAGACAGGGTTGAAAGAGGTCATAAGAAGATAATAAGAATTCAGGTATGGGATGCTGAAAAAACATACTTTTATGTTCAGGATGGCGAAGGGAAGATTACAGAAGATACCTCAGAACCCATTAATCCAAAACCACATACTTTGTACAAAAAAGAAGGGGATAAATCAACCTATTATGAAGGGTTTGGTTTTATCCCTTTTTTCCGTCTGGACAACAATAAAAAACAACAAAGTGGACTTAAAACAGTTAAGGATATTGTAGATGATTATGATTTGATGGCATCTTCTTTATCGAACAATTTAATAGATTTTGACACGCCTATTCATGTTGTCAAGGGCTTTGAGGGGGATGATCTTGACGAATTACAGCAAAATCTTAAGATAAAGAAAATTGTAGGCATGGAATCCACAGACACAGGTGCAGGTGTCGATGTAAAGACGGTTGATGTACCATATCAGGCCAGACAGGCAAAGTTGGACTTGGATGAAAAGAATATTTACAGATTTGGAATGGGCTTGAATACATCTGGACTAAAAGATA
>JAUUNJ010000141.1 GCA_030844625.1 Roseburia sp.
TACCTCTATTCCGCTTCGCTTCATTTCGGTCACAGGCTTCGCCTTATATAAAAGATTCTCTCCTCACAAAATGGCATTTCGCCATGTGTACCTCTATTCCGCTTCGCTTCATTTCGGTCACAGGCTTCGCCTTATATAAAAGAAAAAGCACATTCCAACTCCTGTGTAAACACAAGTTGGAATGTGCTTTTTCTTTTATGCATGGCTCATTGCCATTTTGTATATCCGCGCGGTCTGCTTTGTGAATACTCCATAAGCGTTACCTTTACAGTTAACTCGGTCCAGGCTTCCTCATGTCACACGAAATGGTCTGCTTAGTGCTGCTTCATTCCTGACCTGACACGGTTCACAGGATCCCGTTGCATGAGACCCAGACGTCAACATCACTTATAAAGGGCAGCCCTACAAAGTAGACCCGAGGCCGACCATCACCCCTGCTGTAGCGGATTGCAGGTACAGGACGCCGCTATCTTCCCGGCTGCGCGGAAGTGTTATAACAAATTTAAAATGTACAAAACACATAAATGCGTTTCTGCTTTTTGACAATTCAAAATATATCTCATTTCAATTCGTCAGAGATATAGTATACCTCACAACTTTTTTCTTTGTCAACTAAGATTTGCGCAATTTTCTAAAAAACTCTTTTAACAGGCTGCTGCACTCTTTCTCCATAATTCCCGTCTCAATTTCAACCTGATGATTGAACTGTTCCACCTGAAGAAGGTTCATTATAGAACCCGCACATCCTGCTTTTGGATTCATGCAGCCTATATATACTTTTTTAATCCTTGCCTGAACTATGGCACCCGCACACATTTGGCATGGCTCCGTAGTTACATACATTTCACAATCATCCAGCCGCCAGTCATCCAGTTTTTTACTGGCCTTTTTTATGGCGTTCAGTTCTGCATGGGACAGAGTGTTTTTATCAGCCATTCGCCTGTTATAACCACGTCCGATAATCTTATCCTGATATACTATGACACATCCAATTGGGACTTCCCCGATCTGCCATGCTTTTTTTGCCTGTTTTATCGCTTCACCCATGTATTTTTCTTTCATCTTTTCTCCATATTTGTTTCAAGCCCTATTAAAATTATATGAAACAAATAACCTTTTCATTACAATTATTTAAAATATCCGGAAATTGTTTTCCATATACTGTCGGATTCCTGACCCAATGCCCAGTATGCAGCTCCACCCAGTTCATATTTTTCCATCAGTTCAAGTCTTGCCTTGACAGAAGTTTTATCCTCCAGCCATATCATATATGTGGACTTGCCCTTTGAATATGTAACAAAATTCTGACCGGTTTTTTCATCATATGCCGGTTTTACACCTGCATCCTGATATGCTTTCTTTGCAGTATTCATTCCAACTGCTTCACTCGACAAATAATAATTTCCATTCGCGGCATCTTCTATAAACACTCCTGACTTATCTGAATCAGCCTCCGGTGTCTCCATCCACACTCTTGTATAAAACGGCATTCCATTAATCACTCTGGAAGCATCACCGGTCTGTTCTATGGTGTCTTTTATTCCATTCTCTGCATAATTCATTGAGGACACAGATCCTGCCTCCTCACTTCCTGATGTATGCTCATCATAATTCATAATAATAAGATAATCTGCCAGAAGTGCCTGCTGCTCCCTGTCATAATATTCACTCCATTCTGAAGGAACATAATTATCAATAGATAAAATCTTACCTGCTTTTCTGCACTCTATAGACAGTTCTCTCAGAAACTGAAGATAACTGTCTGCAATTTCTTGCGTAATATATTCAAAGTCAATATTAACACCGTCAAGAGAATAGCTGTCAATATAATACATGATATTTTTTACCAGTCTCTGTCTGATTTCGGTTGATGTAAGTACCTTTTTTGTCAGTTTTTTGTCAGTGAAATCATTTACCAGCGCCCAAACCTGTATTCCTTTGCCATGTGCCTTTTCAACATAATCAAAATCCGCCAGTGTAGAAAGATTTCCTCTTTTATCGCATATGGAAAACCATGTAGGAGAAATAACATTTACTCCTGATACATTTGCCATAAGTTCATCAAAATTATTATTGGCTGTCTGATTATAAATCTGATTCCATACGAGACTGACTTTTTTGTTTAATGTTACATGGGTATACTCATCTTTATCGCTTTTATAATCCGCTTTTTCTGTGCCCTCATCATCTAATCTCTTTACAGGAATGAAGCCGATAAAACCATTATCTGTTCTCACTTTGTTCCAGTTCTTTCCCGTCTCTATCACTGTAACCTTTGTACCTTTATCCACAATTGTAACTACCATGTTCTGATAATTACCTTTCGTACGCATTTCTATTTTTTTTGTGGTTGACATAATTGTTTTTTCTTTATTGGAATAGTTAAGGGTTACTTTTGCAGGTGTAGCACCATCCTGCTGTTCTACTTTATAATCCATATCAATGAATTTTGTAACAAATTTCATATTAATATAACACTGTTCATTCTCAATAAGAACAGCTTCATAATCCAGTTCTTCATCGGAAACACCACTAAGTTTTGTCTCTCCGATTTTTAACTTATAGATATTTTTTGCGTTCGTAAAAAG
Source organism: Roseburia sp. (assembly GCA_030844625.1). Taxonomy (GTDB): domain Bacteria; phylum Bacillota; class Clostridia; order Lachnospirales; family Lachnospiraceae; genus Eubacterium_G. Next base: position 2,589 of record JAUUNJ010000141.1, read on the forward strand.
AATCAGTTTTTCATTCTGATCCCAGTAAAATCTGTCATCTATGTTGTTTTTTATGGTATCTATATTCACATATGCTTCTTCACCTTTTACTATGGCATATTTTTCACTATATTTATCTTCCAGAGCAACTGCAGCAACCTGTCCTCCCGTGTTTGTATTGTACGGCTGGTCATTGCCGTTTCCGTCCTCATAAGTAAGCTGCATGTACCAATTTAAATCTACCTTGTCATCATTTGTCTTTATAAATAAATCACATCCTGAACCAATCATCAGAATTGAAACAATCACTGTTAATAATAATATATATCTTATGTTTTTCTTCACTACCTGTTCCTCCTTTTAAGTGCTCTGCAAAATCTTTTTTATCATAATAACACATAACTGAGAAACGGTCTACCGAGCCCTTTTATAAACCGATAAAAATGCACATATGCGAAAAGGACCATTATAAACGGTCCTTAAATCATGGGGAAATTCCTTTTTAATATTAACTGATATAAGAGGTCAACTGCCTGTTCGTGATATATACCTTAAACCAGTTATTGTTATGAAAGTATTATTCCTTTGCACATTTTATTTACTCCGCCTTTATTATACACATATTGTTTATAATATGCAACATTTATTTTCTATTATCAGTGTTTTTTCAACTTATTTTTAAAAATTTGTAATATTTTGTACACTTTTTTCGTATATATATTATAATATCAAAAAATCCAATATTTTTTTGCAGGCAGAAATATTCTCGCTTGCAGATCTTTTGTGCCGATATTTTGTTAATACATTAAATTTTTTGTAATATATTACTAGCACAAAAACTTTACACCGACAAATATATTGGATATACTATTATTGTAGAATTGATTCTGCGGTTCATTTACTGCACATTGCAGAGAATCAATCTTTAAAATTACACGAATCTAATTGACTGTGAGGTGATTTTTATGAAAATTGAAAAAATCAATGATAATCAGATTCGTTGCACTTTAAGCAAGGAAGACTTGGAAACCAGAAATATAAAGTTAAGTGAATTGGCTTATGGCACAGGAAAAACAAGAGAGCTTTTTCAGGATATGATGCGACAGGCAAATGACGATTTTGGTTTCGAAGTTAATGATATACCTCTTATGGTGGAGGCGATACCTGTTTCTCCGGAAAGTATTATTCTGGTCATTACCAAAGTAGATGACCCGGAAGAAACAGAAAGCCATTTATCCAAATTCTTTTCCAAATCAAAAGAATTTCATGATGAATTACTTTCACACATGGAAGATGCCGGATTAAACCTGGAGGATTTCGAGGAAATTGAAGCTGAGGGCAATGAAGGTGTGGAAAACATTTCCGGAGCAAAAGATGACAATGATGACGATTCATTATTATATAGTATCTATATTTTTAACAACTTAAGTGAGATTATTACTGTATCCAGATTACTCGCTCCATTTTATAAAGGTGACAGTTCCGTATACAAATCTCCTTTCAATAATAAGTATTATTTATCACTATGTATGGAGATTGAGGAGGAAAAGCAATTAAACAAAATTTGCAGTATCCTTACAGAACATGGAACAAGAGAAAATCCTACTTATGTGAAAGAATTATTCTATATGGAACACTATGAAGAAATTATTGCCGACAAGGCTATTGAAAAATTGGGACAGTTATAAAAAACTGCTACACAACGATTTCCAACACAATCGTAAGTGTAGCAGCTTTTTTATGTCAATAATTTTATATTTGTTTTTAACTACTTTGCCGCTTCATACATCAGTATAGCGGTGGCAACCGCCGCATTCAGCGATTCTACTTTTCCTGCCATTGGAATTTTAATCAGTCTGTCTGCTTTGGCAGAAACCTGATCACTTAATCCGCGCGCCTCATTTCCAATCAGAAATGCGCAATCTTTTGCAAGGTTTCCCGAACTGTATATTTCTCCATCTAAATGAGCCGCATAAACTGTCACACCGCTTTTTTTCAGTCTGTCCACTGCCTCCGGAAGATTCTCTACACATGTAAAGGGAACCCGAAAGATTGAGCCCATTGTGGAACGTATTACTTTTGGATTGTAAACATCTGCACAATCACTACTCATGACAATGCCCGAAATACCTGCCCCCTCTCCGGTACGGATAATGGTTCCCAGATTTCCCGGGTCCTGAAGCCTGTCCAATACCACAATGCAGCTTTTATTATTATTCCTGTTATCTATAATGGCATCAATGGTATATTCCTTTTGTTTGACAATCGCCATTATACCCTGTGGCGTAACCGTGTCCGATATTTTCTTAAATACACTGTCACTTACTGTCTGATACGCTCTGCCGGAAAGCATCTTTCTATTTTCTCTTTCAAACGTTTCTGATACAAATATACCGACAAGATCGTCCCTGGGAATTTCCTGAAACATTTTAATTCCCTCAACAGTAAACATTTTCTTATTTTTTCTAACTTTAGATTTTTCTTTTAACTGAATTATATTTTTTATCTGTTCATTTGATGAAGATGTAATTATCATTTATTTAAATACCTTTGCCAATTCTTTGATTCCACCTAACACTACCAATTGCATATCATCTGCAAAAGGCCTGTCCACATCTAAATTAATTTCAAATTTTCCATCTATTTTTGCCGCAATTACATTAAATCCATATTTTGACCTTGGGTTTAATTCCATAAGTGTCTTACCTACCCAGTTGACCGGAACTTTTGCCTCAATAATACTGAACTCATTTGATATTTCTGCTATGTCAATAAAGTTGTCACCGTGGGCAAGATTTTTTGCCATACGCTCTCCGGTTTCAATTTCAGGAAAAATCAATTCATCTGCTCCCACTTTCTTAAGAACATTTCCCTGCAACGGGTTTTTTGCCTTTGCAACAATATAAGGAATTCCCAATTCTTTACATACTGTGGTAACTATAATACTCGCCTCAAAATTATCACTCATTGCCACAACTGCCATGTCAACATTTGATACCCCCAGCCCTTTTATTACGTTTTCGTCTGTAACATCAGCTCTCAATGCGTATGTAACATAATCAGCAATTTCATCCACTTTTTCCTGCAGTTTATCTACTGCGATTACTTTGCCGCCCAAATTTGAATAAGTAATTGCCATGCTTCTTCCAAATCTTCCCATACCAAAAATTGCCAGTTCTTTCATTTCTGCTTCTCCTTTATCCAATAAGAATTTTCTTCTCCGGTAAATCTTTTATATTCTGTTCACTTATTTTGCTGTTTGATAATGCCATCGCCATTGTAACCGGTCCAACCCTGCCCTGAAACATTAACACTATCACAATAATTTTTCCCATGATCGAAAGATCCGCTGTAAAATTCATACTTGCGCCTGCCGTACCCGTTGCTGAAAACGTCTCAAACACAACTTGTTTCAGAGATGCATCCTCAGTCACTGTTAATGCGATCAGCGCAATTATTAATATAAATATGGTTATTGTAATTACTGTCAGAGCTGTTCTTACACTTTCCCTGTTGATCCTTCTTTTTAAAACTTCCGTATCATTTTTACCTCTTATAACAGATATAACCTCCAAAACAACCATTGCAAAGGTGGTGGTCTTTATTCCACCTGCAGTTCCCATCGGAGAGCCTCCTATAAACATAAATATGCATAATAATATATATGTTGCCGCCCTAAAGCCTGTTGGGTTAATCGTCCAGAATCCTGCTGTTCTAAGACTGATTGAATGAAAAAATGATGCCATTAATTTTTGTCCAAAGCCCATATTTCCAATTGTCTCCGGATTGTTATACTCTGCAATCATTATGTACAGTGTTCCAAAAACAATCAAAATAAAAGTTACTATTAATGCCAGTTTGGTGTGCAATGTCATTCGCTCTGTTATCTTTCTAAAAGGCAGCCCCTCATATCTTATCATTTTATAAATTTTTAAAATATCCCACCATCCGATAAAACCGATACTGCCGCTTAACACAAGAATTACGGTTGTC
>JAUUNJ010000142.1 GCA_030844625.1 Roseburia sp.
GGCTGGGATAAAAATACCTGTGACTATGGTGTTATTATCAACGGCGAAAATGTAACCACATATGGACTTATGGTGGAACATTTCCAAAAATACCAGACACAGTGGAACGGTAATGGCGGAAAGTGTTATATGTACCAGAGTGAGCTCCCTTATGACATAAAGAGTCAGAGTGTATGGAATGCGCCGGGATCTTACGGATATACAGATTATAAAGTTGCGTCTAATGTAACAACCCATGAAGGATATGGTATAGGTATTTATTCCTGCTATCAGGCAGCAACATGTTTTTTGAAATCAGCGATTGAATGTCCGGATAAGCCGGGAGTTAAATTTACAAACGTTTGTACATATAGTTTAAGTGGTAACGGTAGTATTGATTATGCAATCAATCAGAGCGGTTATGCAGTAATGGCAAGCAGTGAAATGTGTAAGGTTATGTCTTACTGTAATGGTAAGTATACAATGGACAAGACTGCCGATGCTGCAAAAAAATATATTTGGTCCACCAAGATCAGCATAAAAGGAAAGTCTGATTTTGATTCAACTTTCAATGTGACATATACAGGAAAAGCTCTAACGCCAAAGGTAACTATCACCTACCAGAATATCGCATTGAGGGAAGGTGTTGATTATAAAGTTACTTACTCAAATAATAAAAAAATTGGTACTGCAAAAATCACAATAACAGGTCTGAATGGATTTAAAGATACAGAGACATACAAGTTCAAAATCGTACCGGCTAAAGTGAAAAAACTGGCAAAGAAAAAAGCTACAAAGAAAAAGATTAAAATCAAATGGGGCAAAGTTAAAGGTGCCGGTGGATATCAGGTTGTGTATTCACAGAAAAAGAATTTTAAGAAAAAGACTGCAGTTAAAGTTAAGAAAACCAAAGCGACTATAAAGAGAAAGTCCAAGGGGGCTTATTACATAAAAGTCCGTGCTTATAAGAAAGCAAATGGCAAATACTATTATGGTTCATATAGTAAGAAGATAAAAATTAAAAAAGTAAAATAATTAAGAGGAAAGGCAATGCGTAAAAACGTATTGCCTTTTGTTCCTTTCAGTGGAAATGAAAATTTATATGTGGTAAAATTATTTCGTGAGTCAAAGGTTAAATTTTTGAGGACAGACAAGCAAATGAAATTAAATGAGATAAAAGGAATTGGAGAAAAAACTGAAAAATTGTTCTATAAAGCCGGGGTCAACAGAGTGGAAGATCTGCTGGCTTACTATCCAAGATATTATGATATTTTTGAGGAACCTGTATTGGTGAGAAACTTGGAATGTGACAGAACCCAGGCGGTCAGGGCATCTGTGGTCAGAGAAGTAACCATAAAAAAGATTCGAAACCTTCAGGTTGTAAATGGCTATCTTCGGGATGATGAAGGAAATGCAATAAAAGCTACATGGTTTAATGCCCCTTATTTAAAAAATAAACTTACAATGGGCAGCATGTTTGTGTTCAGAGGTTTTGTAAAAGAAAACCATGGAAGTTTTACGATAGAACAGCCTAAGATATTTTCACTGAGGGAATATAAATTAAAAATGGGTGAAATGCAGCCGGTTTATCCTTTAGTGTCCGGGCTTACCAATAATGTGGTTCAAAAATCAGTAAAACAGGCATTCAGCCTTGTCAGACCAAAAGAATTATTGCCACTGTCCGTCAGGGAACGATATGGATTGGAGGAAGTCTGTACGGCAATACGGGATATCCATTATCCTACAGACAAAGTGAGGCTGCAGAAAGCCAGAAGGCGCCTTATCTTTGAAGAATTTTTCAAATTTATATACAATCTTAGAAGTTTGAAGGAAAGTAATGAAGAACTAGAGAATGAGCATATACTGGTAGAGCCCGAAGAGGTAAGGAAATTAATAAATTCACTTCCTTATCAACTGACAGATGCCCAAAAAAGAACATGGGAAGAAATTAAGTCAGATATTGCATCAAAAAAAACAATGAACCGTCTGATTCAGGGTGATGTTGGTTCGGGAAAAACGATTATTGCAATATTTGCTCTCATAACAGCAGCTTTCAATGACGGGCAGGGTGCAATGATGGCTCCAACGGAAGTCCTCGCCAGACAGCATTATGAAAATATAAAGGAATTATTAGAAAAAAATAAAATGAATGTCAAACCGGTTATTCTGGTCGGTTCCATGACGGCAAAAGAAAAACGTGAAGTTTATGCATTAATAGAAAGTGGAGAGGCAGATATTATTATCGGAACCCATGCACTGATTCAGGAAAAAGTTAATTACAGAAATCTGGTATTGGTTGTGACGGATGAACAGCATCGGTTTGGGGTAAGGCAGAGAGAGGCAATGTCTGCAAAGGGTAGTAATCCGCATATTATGGTAATGAGCGCAACGCCGATTCCAAGAACTCTGGCAATAATTATGTATGGAGATCTGGATATATCAGTAATTAATGAATTACCGGCAAACAGATTACCAATTGCAAATTGTGTTGTTGGAACAGATTACAGACCCAATGCTTATGATTTCATGCAGAAACAGATTGCAAAGGGAAGACAGGTTTATGTAATTTGTCCCACAGTGGAATACAGTGAGGCGGTAGAGGGGGAAAATGTTATAGAGTATGCAGAAAAATTGAAACGGATCATGCCTGTTTCGATTCATATAGAGTATCTTCACGGCAGAATGAAAGGGGCAGAGAAGAATGAAATTATAAATCGTTTTGCTAATAATGAAGTGCAGATACTTGTGTCCACCACCGTTGTTGAGGTTGGAGTAAATGTTCCTAACGCTACAGTTATGATGGTAGAGAATGCTGAAAGATTCGGATTGGCACAGCTCCATCAGTTAAGAGGGCGTGTAGGGCGAGGTGAATTCCAGTCATACTGTATCTTTATTAATGGTTCAGGAAAAAAAGATGCTTCAAAACGTCTGGAAATTTTATGCCAATCCAATGATGGCTTCTTTGTTGCAAATGAAGATTTAAGACTCAGAGGTCCGGGAGACTTTTTTGGTGTTAGGCAGAGTGGAGATTTTGAGTTTAAACTTGGAGATATAATGAATGACGCCAATATTTTAAAGGAAGCGTCACAGGCAGTTGATTTACTTGAAAGCGGAGAACTTGAAATTACAGAGAAAGAGCATAAAATTATTATGGAAAATAATGTTGAGAGTATTAATATATAGGTGTGCATATATTTATTGTAATTGAAGAGAAATAGCACTTTTTGCAATATAGATGACATTTTCAACATTTTTTTATGGTTAAATGTTTTATATACTAATATAAAATCTATAAAAGGAGAAGAGAGTTGAATATAGTAGTACTTTGTGGAGGAATCAGTACAGAAAGAGAAGTATCAATATCATCGGGAACAATGGTTTGTGAAGCCTTGAGAAAGAAAGGTCATAATGCCATTTTAATGGATGTTTATTTTGGAATTGAAGATAAAGATATTTTTACAAAATCGGAAGAAATATATAATGTAGGGCAGGAGAAGGAATATATACAGTCTTTGTCAGAAAAAATTGAAGAGACAAAAAAAATGCGTCAGGGGATTTTTGGAACCAATGTAATTGAGATTTGTCAAAATGCGGATATTGTATTTATGGCACTTCACGGAAAATATGGTGAAGACGGAGTCTGTCAGGCAGCATTTGATTTATATGGAATCAAATATACCGGTTCAGGACATCTTGCCAGTGCCATCGGAATGGATAAGGGAGTTACAAAGCAGATTTTTATGTCTCAGGGTGTTCCCACAGCAAAAAGTGTGTGGATAAAAAAAGGCGAAAGCACAAAACTTTCTGATTATGGAATGAAGATTCCGGTGGTTGTCAAGGCATGCAACGGAGGGTCCAGTGTGGGCGTTGTGATTGTACAGGATGAATCGGAATATGAAGCAGCAATAGATACATGTTATGAATTGGATGATCAGATTCTGGTGGAAGAGTTTATCAAGGGCAGGGAATTTTCTGTTGGTGTAATTAACAAAAAGGCTCTTCCGATTGTTGAAATTATTCCGAAAAACGGCTGGTATGATTACAAAAATAAATATATGGCAGGTGCGACAGAAGAGATATGCCCGGCACTGTTAAGTGAGGAAATGACAAAAAAAATGCAGAAGGTGGCAGAGGATGCGTGTAATGCCATAGGTTGTGAACCATATGCAAGAGCAGATGTAATGATGGATGAACAGGGAAATATGTATTGTCTTGAAGTAAATACTCTTCCGGGAATGACGCCTACAAGTCTTGTTCCTCAGGAAGCACAGGTTGTTGGAATGGATTTTCCGGCTTTGTGTGATTATCTGGTTCAATTATCTTTGAAAAAATATAACCGATAGAAATAATAGGATTTAAATTGTAGAAATGCGATAGAATGGAGAACAATTATGAAAAATATGACTCTCAAAAATATAGCCAATGCCTGTAGAGGGATTTATGTAGGTGATGAAAAACAAAAAAACAGGGTGATTACAGGAGTGGAAAAGGATAGCAGGCTTATTAAAGAGGGATATTTGTATCTTCCTTTTGTGGGTGCCAGAGTAGATGGACATGATTTTATTCCTCAGGTTTTTGAAAAAGGTGCGCTGTGTACGTTGTCCGAAAAAGAGTTAGAATGTCCGGCAGGACCATACATAAAAGTCGATTCGGTTGCTCAGGCATTAAAGGACATAGCAGAGTTTTACCGCAACCAGTTGAATTGTAAAATTATAGGAATCACAGGAAGTGTGGGAAAGACGAGCACTAAAGAAATTATAGCTTCGGTTCTGGAACAAAAATTTCAAGTGTTAAAGACAGAGGGAAATTATAATAATGAAATCGGGATGCCCCTTACGATTTTAAAAATCCGTGATTACCATCAGATTGCTGTAATCGAAATGGGAATCAGCGATTTTGGGGAGATGCACAGATTGGCAAAGGTTTCCAGACCGGATGTGTGTGTAATTACTAATATAGGAACATGTCATCTGGAAAACCTCGGTGACAGAGATGGAGTATTTAAGGCTAAGACAGAGATGTTTGATTATGCATCGAAAGATTGTTTTGTAGTTCTTAACGGTGATGACGACAAACTTGCTGAAGTTAAAGAAGTTAATGAAGGTGAACCCATGTTTTTTGGTGTGGAAACCGATAGAGAAGTGATGGCTTTAGAGTATAATGCTGACGGTATTCAGGGCACGGATGTGAAAATTAAGTATTTTAATAAAATTTTTGATACACATATTCCAATTCCGGGATTTCACATGATTTATAATGCTATGGCGGCTACATGTATTGGGGTTTATTTTGGAATGACATTGGAAGAAGTTGATTGTGGAATACGAAATCTGAAGGCTATTGGTGGGAGAAATAATATCTTTACGGTGAAAGATATTACAGTAATTGACGACTGTTACAATGCAAATCCCATGTCTATGGAGGCGTCTTTAAAAGTATTAAGTCAGGCAAAGGGGAGAAAAGTAGCAGTACTTGGCGATATGTTTGAACTGGGAGATACTGAAAAGGAACTTCATAAGCAGGTAGGAAGTGTTGCTGCAGCTCTTGATTTTGATTGCATTATCTGCATAGGAAAACTATCAAAAAAAATAGCCGAAGCTGCAGAATGTGGAAATGCTCAGGTTGTATATTTTGAAAAGAAGGAAGATTTCGAAAGCCGCATGTTTGATTATGTGAAAAATGGTGATACGGTTTTGATTAAGGCATCCAATGGCATGAAATTTAGTACTTTGGTTAATAAGTTAAAAGATTTGGGAGAAGCATAAATGAAAAAAATTGCAGCATTGTTGATTACAGTGATTTTGGTGACAGCTCAGTCTGCACCTGCATATGGTGCTGTGTCCAACTATGCAGGTCAGCTTACAAAAGAAGAAAAACAAATATATAACAATTTGTATCAGCATTTTTACATAAATAATGCTAACACGGATTATCTGATTGAGTGGAACACAAAATCAGAATCATTGACCAGTGCCAATATTCAAAAGCAGTATGATGATTTGATCAGGGTGGCGTATTCCGCACTTATAAATGATCACCCTGAATATTACTGGGCAAATACGATAAAAATTTCTTATTTAGGTTATGATTACTATAATTCAGGTGTTTTCAGTTATTCAGAATTAAAAAATAATACCATATCCATGACTTCAGGAACACCACATAAGAAAAGCGATATTAAAAAATTTAATAAGGCCATAAAAAAAGCAGTAAAAAAAATAAATAAATATGCAGGGAAAAATCCTGGCAGGGCAAAGCGTTTAAAGGCAATTAATAAATGGATCTGTAATAATACAAAGTACGACAGCAGGAATGGAAACAGTACTGCCAAAAAATATGAATATTTGCATAATGCTTATGGGGTTTTTGTAAAAAAGAAGGCTGTGTGTGATGGATATGCCGCAGCTTTTAAGGTGCTGTGTGATTATTATAAGATTCCGTGTATGATTAATTTGGGATACGCGTATGATAATTCAGGAAATCTGGGAGCACATGCATGGAATCTTGTAAAAGTAAAGAAACATTGGTACATTATTGACAGT
>JAUUNJ010000143.1 GCA_030844625.1 Roseburia sp.
CTGGCGTATTGTTGTTGATTGCATCAATAGCTATTGCAGTAGTAGTAAGTGCAGATGTAATCAGTACATTCAGTGAGCAGAAACTTACGAAAGAAAACATGGCAGTTTTAAAAGCTGCTGATGTGGAAACTGTTTTGAAGTCAGCAAATGTGGCAACTGTTTTAACAGAATCTGCTTTTGGCACAAATACCGAAGATTCATTACCGACTCAGAATAAGGTGGATGAAAATAATTCATCCATAATAATTGAAAGCAATGATTCAGTAAAAATTACAAAGAAAAAGAGTAAAAAGAAGAACAAAAAGAAAAAGAATAAAAAATCTAAGTCTAAATATTTAGGCACATTTAAAGTTACGGGGTACTGCAGTTGTTCAAGATGTTGTGGCAAAAGCACAGGAATTACCGCTTCAGGTACTGTTGCAAAGGCTGGAAGAACCATAGCTGCTGACACATCAAAATTGTCATTTGGTACAAAGGTGGTCATTAACGGACACACATATACGGTTGAAGATAAAGGTGGCGCGATTAGCGGAAACAGAATTGACATCTTCTTCAGTTCACATGCCAAGGCTCTTCAGTGGGGAGTAAGATACTGCAAGGTGTATGTCCCAAAATAATATTTTAGTTAGTAAAGAACGGGTAAAAGCAGAAAATAATGCTATTACCCGTTTTTTCTGTAAAAAATAGTAGAAAAATTTTAAAAATGCAATAAAATAAGATATTGTGCAGTTTAACAATGAGGAAGAAAAAAGAAAAGAGGATGAAGAAACAATGGATCAGTTAAAAGAATTTATGAATAAGAAAACTTTTTTTCTAATAGGGAAAATAATTATGGCAATGATAACTGCTGGCATGGCGGTTATGTTTTTTGCCACAGAAAACATGTACAAAGTAACTTCTCCGGAGGAAAAATATCTCATAGGAAGAATTATTGCGGTTATTATTCTGGCGGCATTGGAGATTGCGATTATTTTTGTGAAAAATATTTTAAGCGAAAGAATCAATAATATACTTTCTGTAGTACTTTGGATTACCGCAATATTAGGATTATTTGCTCTGCTGGAATATTCCCAGGGCTTTGAAATATTTCGTTTGAGTTTTTTTGATTTCAAATATAATCTGTTTATCATATTTACATTGCTGGCTTCCTTTTATGTTATTACAAACAGTTTTCGTTTTTCAATTATACTCAGCAGCATTGCAATATGTTTATTGGGACTGAGTAATTACTATCTGATTCAGTTCAGGGGAACAGGATTACTGGCGTCAGATATTTATAATGTGGGAACAGCAATGAATGTGGCAGACAACTATGATTATTCGCTGAATTATAATTGTTACATTCTTGTGTTGGTTACTGTTATCATATGTACCATATCTGTCAAATTAAAAAAATATGTACCTTTTAGAAAAATAAAAAGGCTTATACCGGCTATCTGTGGTGCGGCGGTCATAGGAGTGTTTTTTGGAAAAGTGATTATAAATGATCAGTTTGATAAAGAGTGGAAAATTAAAATGTTCAGACCACAGGTATCTTACGAACGTCATGGAAGCATTCTTATGTTTGCTCACAGTTTTCGATACAATATTATAGAAAAACCGGAAGAGTATAGTGTGGATCAGGTTAAAGAAATTGCAAAAAATTATATTGGAACCGTAGGAAAATCTGACAAAAAGCCTAATGTTATTGTGATAATGGATGAAGCTTTTTCTGATTTGACCCAGATTGGGGATTTTAAACTTTCAGAAGACTGTATGCCTTTTTATCACAGCCTGAAAGAGAATGCAATTAAAGGAAAATTATTTGTATCTGTATGTGCGGGGGGAACGGCAAGTACAGAGTTCGAAGCCCTGACATCAAATACCATGGCATTTACTCCATTAAAATCATCCCCATACCAGATTTATATTAATGATCCCATGCCTTCGCTGGCAACCACGCTGAAAGCACAGGATTATAGTGGAATACTGGCAATGCATCCATATTTGGGAAACGGATATAAGAGAGATAAGGTTTATCCTCTACTGGGATTTAATCAGTTTATTACATTAGAAGATTTTAATAATCCAAAATTAATACGAAATTTTGTTTCGGACGAGGAGGACTTTAATAGAATAATTAAAGAATATGAGGCATCAAAGAAAAATAGTGATAATCCATTTTTTATGTTTAATGTAACGATGCAGAATCACAGTGCATATGACAGAGAATGGGATAATCTCAATATGGATATAACACTTAGCGGTAAAATTGTTAACACGAAATCATCCATATATGTAAATCTTATAAAAGAGACGGATAATGCTCTGAAGGGACTTATTGAATATTTTAAAAATGTAGATGAGCCTACGGTTATTGCATTCTTTGGAGACCATCAGCCAAGAATTGGAAGTAATTTTTACAAACAGGTATTAAAGACTTCGCCTCTGGATAAAAAATATAATGCGTTGAGAAATTATTTTACTGCATTTACTATTTGGGCTAATTATGATATAGAGGAAAAGGATGATGTGTGGATTAGTGCCAATTACTTGTCTTCCATGATTCTGGATGTGGCAGGAGTTTCCAAAACCGGATATCAGCAATATGTTTCAGAAATAAGAGAAGAAGTACCTGTAATTACCCAGCTTGGGTATATAGGAAAAGATGGCAATTTTTATAATAACGACGATAGAAAATCTCCATATTATGATAAATTGAAAGAATATCAGATAGTTGAATACAATAATTTATTTGATTCTAAAAACAGAATTGATGGATTCTTTGATATAAATGAATAAAAAATGCGTTATTATTTTAGGGATTCTGAAAATTAAAGAAAGATATATTGCCTTAAAATATAAAAATAACAGACGCCGGTTGTTGAAATAAAGAATTATTTATTGTATAATTTCTACTATTATGTAAAAATAAGTATTCTATTAATAAATTTGGAGGACTGAAATGGAAGCAGAAAGCAAAAAGATAGGAAATGAGAACACTGAGTCTGAAAAAGTTGAATCTAAGAATTTTATAGAGCAGATTATAGATCAGGATTTGGAGGAAGGAAGATTTGATCATGTTCAGACCAGATTTCCGCCGGAACCAAACGGATATCTCCATATTGGACATGCCAAGTCTATTTTATTAAATTATGGTCTTGCACAGGAATATGATGGCAAGTTTAACATGAGATTTGACGATACAAATCCTACAAAGGAAAAAGAAGAGTTTGTTGAATCTATTTTGAAAGATATTAAGTGGCTTGGTGCTGATTGGGAGGACAGACTTTTCTTTGCATCCAATTATTTTCAACAGATGTATGAGGCGGCTGTCAAATTGATTAAAAAAGGGAAAGCTTATGTCTGTGACCTGTCACCGGAAGAAATAAGAGAATACAGAGGTACCCTTACAGAACCAGGTAAGAACAGTCCATACAGAAATAGAACGGTTGAAGAAAATCTTGAATTGTTTGAAAATATGAAAAATGGTGTTTATAAGGATGGAGAAAGAGTGCTGAGAGCAAAAATTGATATGGCATCTCCAAATATAAACATGAGAGATCCTATTATCTACAGAGTTGCCCATATGTCACATCATAATACAGGTAATCAATGGTGCATTTATCCAATGTATGATTTTGCTCATCCTATAGAGGACGCCATTGAGGGTGTAACTCATTCTATCTGTACATTGGAATTTGAGGATCACAGACCTTTGTATGACTGGGTCGTGACAGAACTGGAATATCAAAATCCTCCAAGACAGATTGAGTTTGCTAAACTTTATGTGACAAATGTGGTGACCGGTAAGAGATATATTAAAAAGCTTGTAGAGGATGGAATCGTAGACGGATGGGATGATCCAAGACTTGTTTCCATTGCGGCTCTTAGAAGACGGGGGTTCACACCGGAATCCATTAAGATGTTTGTTGAATTGTGTGGCATTTCAAAGAGCAACAGTTCCGTAGATTACGCAATGCTTGAGTACTGTATCAGAGAAGATTTGAAAGCAAAGAAACCAAGGATTATGGCAGTGCTTGATCCGATAAAGGTTATAATTGACAATTATCCTGAGGATCAGGTGGAATGGTTTGATGTTGTAAATAATGTGGAGTGCCCGGAACTTGGTACGAGAAAAGTTCCTTTCTGCAGGGAAATCTATATTGACAGAGAAGACTTTATGGAGGAACCTCCGAAGAAGTATTTCCGATTGTTCCCTGGCAATGAAGTCAGACTGATGAATGCATACTTTGTTAAGTGTGTTGATTATAAAAAAGATGAGACGGGAAAGGTTACAGAGATTCATTGTACTTATGATCCTGAAACGAGAAGTGGAAGTGGATTTACAGGTCGGAAAGTGAAAGGTACAATTCACTGGGTTTCAGCCCGTCATGGTGTCAAATCAGAGGTGAGACTTTATGAAAACATTGTGGATGAAGAAAAGGGCAAGTTAAATGAAGATGGAACACTTAACTTAAATCCCAATTCATTGACCATTCTTAATAACTGCTATGTTGAGCCGAATATTGCAGATGTAAAGCCGGAAGACAAGTTCCAGTTTGTGAGACAGGGATATTTTTGTGCAGATTTGAAAGATCATTCAGCAGAGCATCCGGTATTTAACAGAATTGTTTCTTTAAAGAGTTCATTTAAATTACCAAAATAACATAGAAAATAAAAACTGCTTTATCTTTATGATATGTACTCTCCTTACTGGACAACAAAAGTCCGGTAAGGAGGGTACATATCAGATAAGGCAGGTTTTTTGGTACTAAGTTTAAATTGTGAGACGTTCTGTTATATAAAATTAAATTTCTTCTAATTCATCTGAAAGAAATTCGTCATCATTGTCATCGGATTCCATTTTAACATCATCTTCTGTTTCAACACTGGCATCAGATGAATTGGAAGCAGTAGATGGATGTGGTTCCAGATCTTCGTCTTCAAAATCGTCTTCGGAGAAATCTTCAAAATCATTGGAAGGCTTCATAAACTTATCTACTGTATCCGTTACTTTTTCTTTTGCAACGTCTACAGCATCAGAAACTTTATCTTTGACCGCCTGGATATTATCTTCCCCTACTTTATCAACAACAATGTCCTTTGCCTCATTTGCCTTATCCTTAGCAAATGTTGCAGCTTCATCAATTTTATCTTTTGCCAGATCCATTTTATCTTTCATGGCTGCAACTTTTTCTTCTCCTAATTTGTCGGTAACCACATCTTTCATTTTGTCCGTTGCATCAATGACCTTATCTGCTGCAGTATCTGCAACTTTTTTTGCCTTGCGGCTGTTAAAAGTAATGGTAACTTTGGGATTACCATCCTTATCATTGTCAGTATCTACATTAAAAATCTTTAAATCATCAAAATCTTCAAATTCTGAAGCTGTATCTCTTTCGTCCTTGCGTTTCTTAACATATAATGCACCACCTACAGCAGCACCTGCCACAGCGGCTGTTCCAAACAATCTTTTAAAAAATCCCATATTTATTTCCTCCGTTTACTTAATTATGTTTGAATTTAAAATAATTATAATACTATTTTAGCCTAAAATAAAGCAGTAATACATAAAAACAGGTTATAAAAAACGGTTTTTATTTGGGCCCTATAAAACTTGAATAAAAAACATAAAAATGTTAGTCTATCTATTGTGAATCGGCATATTAAATGAATGTGATGAGGTGAACACAAAATATGAATAAAAAAATTATTTTTTTTGATATTGATGGAACAATTTATAAATTTAATACGGGTGTTCCTAAAGATACAAGGGATGCAATAAGATGCTTAAAGAAAAACGGACACATTCCGGTTATATGTACGGGCAGAACAAGGTGTATGATATATGAGGAGCACTTGGAACCGGGATTTACTGACATTGTAGCAGGAGCCGGAACTTACGTGGAAATAAGTGGAGAACAGCGATATCTGGAAGAACTGGAAGAGGGGGAGGCTAGACGGGTAATTGACGGTTTTTTAAATTGTGGTTTTGTGCCTGTAGCGGAAGGAAGGGATCATATTTATCTGGGCACGGATTATTCCGATTTGACAGAGCATAATAAAGGATTTATACAGGTGTACCATCAAAAAATACCGGACAAGATTCTCACGATTCATGAGCCGGAAATAAAAGTATCAAAAGTAAGTGGAGGATTTACGAGACACAGCAACATGGGAAAAATGATTGCTGAATTTGAAAAAGATTATTCGATTATAAATCATAATAATAATCTGTTAGAACTGGTTCCTAAAGCATTTAATAAGGCAAAGGGCATAGAAAGAATGATTCATGAAATGAATATACCGTGGGAAAACACTTATGCTTTTGGAGACAGTTATAATGATATTGATATGTTGGAATATGTAAAGCATGGCTGTGCCATGGGGAACAGTGAAGATGAAATTAAGAAAAGAGTACCGTATGTTACGGAGGATTTCGATCAAGGAGGAATTGCCAACGCATTAAAGAAATTTGGCCTGATATGACCAAGGAAGAACAGAATCACAGATACGGTATAGAAAGGAAA
>JAUUNJ010000144.1 GCA_030844625.1 Roseburia sp.
GAATGGACGAAAATGTACTGGGGAGAGAAGTACATGATGTTAATGTTCTGACTGTCATTGCAAGTGAAAGCTATGACAGTTTTGCAAAGGGACTGCAGAGTGAGATTGCGGAGGCAGTTGCAGACAGACCGAGATTTGTGACAGAAGAATTGTTTAGGGATAAGGTAATTAAAGATGGAAATGGCAATCAACTTGTAATTGATAATGTACTTGCAGGTGAAATACGTTTCGATCTTATTGTAAACGGGTATATTGACAGGAAAGGAACCCTGACACAAAAATATTTTAAGGATAAGGCAGATGACAACATTAAAATCGCAGATGACATATCAGATTACACGGAGTCAATCATTGAAATCATTAATTCTGTATATGACAGTAATGCAGTAAAACCTGAAAATGCGCGCAGTAATAATGTAGAACTAAAGGTTATTGAGGATAAACTGGCAATGCCGGAATTTCAGGCATTATGGTCACAGATCAATAAAAAATCTTTTTATGTAGTAGATTTCGATACGGACGAACTGGTACAGAAATCCATAGAGGCATTAAACGAAAGACTGAGAGTGCCGAAAGTATATTTTCAGATTGAAAAAGGGGAAATGAGTCAAATTGGTTCAAAAGAAGAACTGGAAAGAGGAGTTTCATTTCCAAAGAAAGAAGTATTGCATTCAGCTAAAACAAGGATTTCTGCCAGCAGTAATGTGAAATATGATTTGGTTGGAAAACTGGTAGATGAAACCGGATTGACACGAAAGGCGGTAATTTCCATATTACAGGGGATTGAGAAAAGTGTGTTTCAACAGTTCAGGAATAATCCGGAAGAATTTATTATAAAAGCCGGAAATCTGATTAATGATGAAAAGGCGGCTGCAATTGTTCAGCATATTACATATGATGTATTGGATGAAAAATATAAGACAGATATATTTACGGAACCAACCATAAGAGGAAAGTTGGGTGTGAATGCCATGAAGACAGAGAAGAATTTGTATGATCATATCATTTATGATTCTTCCAATGAACAGGATTTTGCAACAAAATTAGATCTGGATAGTGATGTTGCTGTATATGTAAAATTACCAAAGGGATTTTATATAAATACTCCGGTAGGACATTATAACCCTGACTGGGCAATCGCCTATTATGAAGGAACAGTAAAACATATTTATTTTGTGGCAGAAACAAAAGGGACAATGAGATCGATGGAACTAAGGGATATTGAAAAAGCAAAAATCCACTGTGCCAGAAAACATTTTTCAGCAATCAGCAACAATAATGTGGTATATGATGTGGTAGACAGCTACAGGTCATTGTTGGATATTGTGATGAAGTAAAATCTATGTTAAAATTTTACATAGACTTTACATAGGTCTGATATGGTGTGGATGTGAAAACTTAATAATTAAAAAAATACGATAATTATTTAGGAGAAAATTAGGATTATGTACGAGATGCTTATAGGATTGCTTAGCGGACTGGCTTTATTCCTGTTTGGAATGAAGTATATGAGTGAGAGTTTACAGCAGGCAGCAGGTGAGAAACTAAGAGGCTTTTTAGACAGGTGTACGAAAAATAAGTATGTAGCGGTAGTATTTGGAGCTTTGTTTACAGCCTTTATACAGTCTTCCGGTGCTACAACTGTTATGGAAGTAAGTTTTGTAAATGCCGGAATATTAACACTGGAAAAGTCCGTTGGACTTACATTTGGTGCCAACATAGGTACAACCATTACATCCCAGATGGTATCATTAAAACTTACAGACGCAGCTCCGTTTATATTGTTTATCGGTGCAGCGATTTTAATGTTTGGAAAGAAGCCTTTATTAAAAAAGATTGCATCTGTAATATTTGGATTTGGTGCGCTTTTTCAGGGAATCAAGCTGATGACAGAGGCACTGGCACTGGTTCCGAATTTCCCTACATTAGTGAATGTATTTAAATCATTGGAGAATCCTGTAATTGCATTGTTATTGGGATTAATTTTTACGATTATTGTGCAGAGTTCTTCCGTTACGGTCAGCGTGCTGGTACTTTTAGCAGGTTCCGGTCTTGTAGAACCAATGTCCTGCTGGTATTTTATGCTGGGTGCCTATATTGGAGCATGTACACCTGCGGTTATGGCTGCAATGAACAGCAATAAAGAAGCAAAGAGAACGGCTTTGATTCACGTAATGTTTAATGTTTTAGGCATGATTGTGCTGGCTATTGTGTTGGGATTGGCAGGCGAACCGATTATGAAAGCGATTAGCACCATTTCAGGAGAGGGCAATTTAAAGAGATTTGTTGCCAATTCAGATACAATATTTAAAGTGACTATGACTCTCATTGCATTACCTTTGAGCAATTTGATGGTATGTCTGTCAAAGAAAATTATTAAATCAAATGGAAAAGAGCATGAAGAGGGAGAGATGGTCCTGAAATATATTGGCAGTTCCGGTACCCCAACTGTTTCTACGGCGGTGGTAGAGATTGTACAGGAAATTGAGAGAATGTCTCTTATGGTAAAGGAAAACCTGCAGGCATCCATGAAATCCCTTCTGAAAAATGACAGAAGTGAAGCGGATGAAATTTATAAACGTGAAAAATATATTGATTATCTAAGCCATAGGATTACAGAATATATGGTTAAGGCAAATCAGTATGAACTTCCGTTAAATGACAGGGCAAGACTTGGTGGTTTGTTCCATGTTGTTATTGATATTGAAAGAATCGGAGATCATGCTATTAACATTATGGATGATGCCGTTAAAGAGAAAGACAATAAGATCAGTTTTTCAGAAGACGGAAACAGACAGATTAAAGAGATGTATGATAAAGTCATCGAAATTTATGACAAGGCAGTCAAAATATTTGTTACTATGGACAAGACCTGTTTTGATGAAATTAATGTATTAGAAGATACGATTGACCAGATGCAGATTGATTGCCAGGAGGGACATGTTAAGAGAATGTCAGAAGAAAAGTGTTCTATTGAGGCGGGACTTATTTTTACCGACCTGGTAATTGGTCTTGAAAGAATTGCAGACCATGCAACAAATATTGCGTATTCTATTTTACCTGAAAGACAATAACATTTTTATTTTGCCTGCAGCTGCAGGCAAAAAAAATACCCAGAATCAGTAACAAGGAATGAGAAAATGCAGAAAATATATATTGTTGAGGATGACAAAAATATAGCAGAAATAGAGCAGTTTGCGCTTAAAAATGTGGGATATGATGTTTTAACATTTGGGACAGCCAGGGATTTTGAAAAAAAATTGCAGGAGGAATATCCGGCATTGATTATTATGGATATTATGCTTCCGGACAGAGACGGATTATCTATTGTGAAAGATTTGAGAGGGCACTCCTCCACGGCAAAAATTCCTGTCATAATGGTTACGGCAAAAACATCCGAGATGGATAAGGTTAAGGGGCTTGACCAGGGGGCTGACGATTATATGACCAAACCATTTGGGATTATGGAATTGATATCCAGAGTAAAGGCAATGCTCAGAAGAGCGAATTCCGGGGAGATAGAACAGGTCATTGAGTTTGACGGAATCGTTATGGATGATGCGAAACATCAGGTCAAAGTAGATGGAAAAGAATGTGAATTTACATATAAAGAATATCAGTTGCTGAAAATGCTGATGCAGAACTCGGGCATTGTACTGCAGCGTGGACAAATTCTGGACAGAGTGTGGGGAATTGATTATGAGGGAGAATCCAGAACGCTTGATATGCATATAAAGACTTTGCGGCATAAACTGGGTGAAAAGGGTGCATTGGTGCAGACTGTAAGAAATGTAGGGTATACATTGAATTACAGAAAGGAAAAATAAAGTGAAAAAGAAGCTTTATATAAGAATGACTATAATTTCTGTTATTGTCATGATGGTTACCATGATAATAACCGTGGGTATATTCTATAATCTGTTCAGCAAGCAGGTTATGGAGGATTTAAAAACTCACGTTCACATATTAAAGACAACGGAAGCAGTTCTTGAATATATTGAAGAAGATTTTGACCCTAAGATTGATAATTTGAGAATTACGGTGATTAACTTTGAGGGAACCGTAAATTATGATAGTAATGCTGACATTGGTTCCATGGATAACCACGGAAACAGACCGGAAGTATATGATGCGATAAAAAACGGTGCCGGACAGGCAATCAGAAGGTCTAATACACTGGATAAAAATACATATTATTATGCAGAAAAGTTAAAAGACGGGCAGATACTCCGTGTGGCGAAAGAGGCAGGGAATATATGGCAGTTTTGTATCAAAATTCTGCCGGTGCTTGTAGCAGAACTGCTGTTTGCAGTTGCAATTTGTATTATAGCAGCCAGGTATCTGGCAAGAAAATTAATAGAGCCCATTGAACTTTTGGCACAGAATCTTGACAGCGATGTGAAGATGGAAGCATATGAGGAAATTCAGCCCTTTCTGGATAAGATTCACAGTCAGCATAAGGATTTAAAGAAAAGCACTAAAATGCGTCAGGAGTTTACTGCAAATGTTTCCCATGAGTTAAAAACGCCGTTGGCATCCATTTCAGGATATGCGGAGTTAATTGAGACTGGGATGGCTAAGAATGAGGATATTCAGCATTTTGCCAGCGAAATCCACAAAAATTCAATACGGCTGCTGGCACTGATTAATGACATCATAGAGCTTTCACAGCTTGATGTAATGGATCATGAAATGTTAACACAGCCCATAAGACTGGATGAGGAAGCAATAAGTTGTGTAGATATGTTACAGATGCATGCGGAAAAACACAATATAAGCATTGTGACGGACAGAATTGAGTCAGATTGTGTAATTGAGGCAAATCAGGAAATGATACAGGAAGTTGTATATAATCTTTGCGATAATGCCATCAGGTATAATAAGCCGCAGGGACATGTACTGGTGTCTGTTTTCAGAGAACAGGATAAAATCATTCTTCAGGTCAGGGATGACGGTATAGGAATTCCTGAAGAGGAACAAAAAAGAATTTTTGAAAGGTTCTACAGAGTTGATAAGGCCAGATCCAAGAAGACAGGAGGAACCGGTCTTGGTCTCGCCATTGTAAAACATATTGCAGAACAGCATAATGCGGAGATAACAATTTGTAGCAAAGTGGAAGAAGGAACAACAATATCCTTGATTTTTCATACATAAAATATTATTTTTGGTAAAAAATAGCCCATATACAAACTAGTAAAAAGGGGTTTTGTTATGTGGGGAATCATTATTGCATTAATATCAGGAGCGCTTATGAGCGTTCAGGGAGTTTTTAATACGGAAGTGACAAAAGGCAGCAGCTTGTGGGCGGCAAATTCGTGGGTACAGCTGACAGCCTTTTTTGTTTGCATTGTTGCCTGGTTTGTCACGGGACGGCAGAATGTTACAGGAATGTTTCACATTGACCACAAATATATGTTGCTGGGAGGTGTAATAGGAGCATTTATAACACTGACTGTAATAAAAAGCATGGAGAGTCTGGGACCGGCTCAGGCGGTTCTTTTAATAGTAGTCTCTCAAATAATAGTTGCTTATTTAATCGAGGTTTTCGGTTTGTTCGGGGTGGAAAAAACCGGATTTGAGTGGACGAAACTGGCAGGTGCAGTAGTTGCCATTGTGGGAATATTTATTTTTGAACGTTGAAAATCAGTTATGAATCAGTCATTCCTGCAAGAATTCTGCAAAAATTACAAAATTGTTAAAAATCATTATTGATAACTGGAATTTATTTTTGTACAATTAGAATATGCATTCATGGGGAAACTCCAAAAGGAGAATGAATGGATAAAGGTAAATTTTATATAGGATTAATAGTAATTTTACTAAATGTGTTTTTGTCAGGATGCGGGAGCGAAGAAAACATCATTGCGTTGTCAACTGAAAATCATGACTCAGATAAGATAAAAGAAACTGTGATTGAAGAAACTTCTGGACAGTTCTTTGTTTATGTAAGCGGGGCAGTGAAAAAACCGGGAGTTTACTGCGTGAGCAGCAATTCAAGGATATATCAGGTGATTGATATGGCAGGAGGAATGACAGACAAAGCACAAAAGGATTATCTCAATCTGGCAGAGAAAGTTTTTGATGGACAAAAGATACAGGTGATAACAAAAAAGCAGTTCAGAGAACTGAATAGCAAATCGGTTGAAAGTACAAAAACGGATATGGAAAGTATGGGAGCAGATCTTTTTCAGGCAGATATGGTTAACATCAACCATGCCACAGCAGAGCAGCTCACTTCCCTGCCGGGAATCGGAACTACAAAGGCGGCAGCCATAGTGGCATATAGAGATGAGAATGGTAATTTTTCTTCAATAGAGGATATTAAGAATGTATCGGGAATAGGAGATGCCACATTTGCCAATATAGAATCAAGAATTACTGTTAATTAGAAAGGGTAATTTATGAAGGCTTTAGTTGTTGATGATGAAAAATTAATTGTAAAAGGGTTAAAATTCAGTCTTGAGAAAGAAGGATATGAGGTAGACTGTGCTTATGACGGACAGGAA
>JAUUNJ010000145.1 GCA_030844625.1 Roseburia sp.
CCTATATTTTCTGGCGTTGTAGCGATTTTATTTTTTGAAACTGTCAAAAACAGGATTATATCAGAATTTTGAGCAGTCTGGTAATTGTAGATGTAAAGCTGTTTTTATAGGGGATTTAAACTCACACGTAGACACACTTTATGCTCATTTGGTTCGTTCAGAACATTCATGAAGTAAAATAGGAAATAATGTTTTACACTATGTCGTTTTATCAAAATAACCTTTTTCCATCTAAAATATCGATACCAAGCTCTTTCGCTATACCTGTTTGCTTAAATGGATTTATTTTTTTCACTACGCCGTCACATTTAAAAAACGAGCCTGTATTTTTGAACCAAAATGTTACATCTGCTTTTACGCATTGCTCCCGAATATTAAGTACCCAATCATAGTCACATATACGGGATTCTCGCCCTGTTTCGCCACCAACAGTCACATGGTCTACTCCACGAAGATACGGTGTCAAATCTATCTTTTCTAAGAGTGGGGCACAAGCGATGAACCGCCGCTTTATCGGATAGGATAAAAAGAGAGGAAGTCTGTAATCGGCTAATTCTTGATTTTCGACAGTACAACCAATATTCACATTGTCATAGCCTGCACCCCAATCGGGTGGAAGTGATACGAGAAAACGGTCAATTCGCTTTGTTAAAATCAAGAAATCAATATCAGTTCTTTCCTTGATGATAGCCCAAATGTCTTTACGCCACTCGTCTGCTTCTGGCAGGAAAAAGTCAGTCGCAAAACAGGTTGGAAGAATTTTGTTGCCTTTGATATTGTATTCGCCCTTTGCATTTTTCCTTGCGGGCCAATCAAATTTATCTGTTTTTTGTATTGTGTTTTGGCCATAGCGTTTCGTATGTGGCCCATAAAAATAGCAATTTGTACAGCCATCACTTATTTTGTAACAGCCTGTCCATGGCTCCCAGTTCATAGTGTACCTCCTCTTGGATGGGTGAAGCCGATGATAGCAGAAACGCAGCCGCTTGTCAAACGCAGCGTTTGAACGCCACCGTCCGTGCCTTCATGGAGATCTTACCCACCTCGTAGCCGTAGGCGGGCAGCTCCTTCTTGAAGGTTAAAAAGGCGTGATCGATGGGAAAGCCCAGAATCTGTTCAATCTCGGCATAGGTCAACGCGAAGCTGTTCTCAGTGCGTTGACTTATCGCCTTCCAAAGCGGCTCATATTTACTCATTGTCCGTCTCCTCCGATCTTGTTTGGAATAAAATAGCGGCTTTGATTTACCAAAGCCGCCATGTGTCACATACCAAAGCCTAACGCATACTGTTTTACAACCTCAAGAGGGAACATTGTGCGTGTAGCAACTTCTTCTGCCGACATGCCTTGATTAAAAAAGCGTTTGATAACCGTGGTCATATCCTCTGCAATTTCTACAATGTGCTTGTCGGGGTCATATACCCGAATGTCACGCTGCCCCCACGGGTATTCTTTGATTTCATGTACCCATTGCAAACTGGATATGCTTTTCATTTCGGCGTACACCTTGTCTAAATCTTCCACCTCAAAATAGACTTGAAAGTTATGTGATTGCTCTATCACGCTATCTATTGATATACCAACGAGTTCGGCATATCCTTGTTGCAGAGAAAAGCCCTCAAATGTCACATGCACGCCAATATCCATGACTGCATTTTGATGAAGCACCTTTTCATAAAAGTGTTTCGATGCGGCTATATCCTTAACCGCTAAAAGACAACCTTGATATTTCATTTTTCAATCCTCCTTTGAGGATATTGTATTGTATATCTCTGTTCCATCATAGTAAAAATCCGACATTGTTTTCAGATACTTTTGAGGGGTAACACCACTGATAGCCTTGAAATCTTTATCAAAATGGGCTTGGTCGAAATATCCGGCTTGTTGCGACAATGCCGCAAAAAAGCAAGGCGATTTTTGAATGTGCTTTAATACATAATTAAAGCGTGTTAAGCGTACAAGGTCCTTAACATTCATTCCAATTTGCGCAAGAAACAAGCGGTTTAGCTGTCGCTCACTATAATGGCATTGTCCAGCAACTTCTTTCACTTGTATTTGCCCATAATTATCAGAAATCACTTTGGTTGCCAACAACAAAGAGTCCGAAACAACATGCTTATCCATGCGTTTGTATAAAATTTTCTCACAAGTATTTACCATTTCGCATACAGTTTTTGATGCTACAAAAGCCTGATACAGCGAATCAAACAGCTCATTGTCAATATCCGCAAGCGAAAGTCGCTTATCTGCAAACTCTATTTGGCTTTGTCGGGTAATTTGATACAAACCATAGGGTGAAAGCTGGATAAGTAGCAGGACATGATAACTATTTGGTTCTATTCCTAACAAAACAGGGGTTAAAGATGCTCCCCACAGTTCAGCAATTACTGCGTTTCCGTCAAAAGCAAGCGACAATGTTCCACATGCGTTAGGCATAAGCGTATAGTGTGCCATAAACGTATCATTCGACGGAAACACGATGTTGTAATATTGAATATATTTTCTCAGCCCCACATGTGAGGGAAACATATTGAATTGCTTGCCATTTTTGATAATCAAATTATTCCCCCTCTCTTATTTTTCAAAGTCCATTTTTATGATAATTTTCGACTAACGCGAATCAAGCAAATATAAAAAATCCTTAGTTCCGCAGCACTCAACTCTTCTGCAAGATTAGATTTTTCTTTTGAAGAAATTATACTATATTCAAACAAAGAAATCCATTAAAAAAAGACATAATACCATAAGTTCATTATGATACTATGTCCTATAAATCATCTGATTCCAAACATTGATGACAGTGGATTTGCATTTACTGCGTTTTCTAATTGTTGTTTTGAAGCTGATGCATATATTCTTGTGGTAGCCGGATTGGAATGCCCCATTATTGTCATTAACGACAATAAATCAGCATTTCCATACTGATACATCATTGTACACGCGGTATGGCGAAGCAAATGGCACGACCATCCCAATTTTTCTATACCAGCTTTCTTTAAATACTTCTTTACTATATCCTCTACAGCTCTACCCGTCAACCTAGTTCCAAACTTTGAGGTAAATAATGCTCGTTCTGTAATTCCTAATGTTTCACGTTCCGCAAGCCAATCATTAATTGCCTTTTTTGTAGCCGGTGTTAAAAATATTGTTCTTTCTTTATCACCTTTACCAACAATACTGATTGTATCCTTTTGAACCATATCCACATCCAGGATTATCAGTTCCGATAATCGTAATGCACAATTCAAAAATATTGTCAGAATACAGTAATCTCTTTTGCTACCTTCTGCCATCATCAGTAACCGCACCGATTCTTCTAATGTTAAATGTTTTGGTAATCGCTTGGGTTGCTTTGGTGTTTCTAACTCCTCTGCAACATTTTCTTCAAGAACATGCCTTTTATTCTTTAAGTACTTCCAGAATTGTCTGATTGATACGATTTTTCTTGACCTAGTTCCTGGCGATGACATTTTCTTTGTTTGACAGAATCCCACAAAATCATACATTTCACTTAGAGTAATACTATTAAGAAACTCTGCATTTACCATTGAAACATCATACTTAACTCTATTCTTAATACCCCTTTTCTCGCAAATGAAATCAAGAAACATTAAAATATCAGTCCGATATTCAATAACAGTATTGTGAGAACGTCCTTTTATTACCTCTAAATAATTTAAATATTCGTCTAATAATACCATGCTTTTGTAATTTGTTAATGCCATAGCTACCTCCCCTTACTACGTTCAGCTTGTTGAACAATTAGATCTGAAGAAATATTCTTACTATTCAATGACTGAATACTTTCTTCAAATATCTCCGCCCCATACTTCTGTTCTGGTTCAGCCACCAACGCTGTCACATTTGCAAGATTATCATGTGGTCGCTCCATTGCTTCATCATACTGTTTCATCATTCGGTTAATCTCTACATCTTTTGATAAATTATCTACCTTATCAATTGCTGCATCTAATCTAAGTTCCATGCCAGAAAGTAGCTTTTTCTTAATAAGAAACGTTTTCTTAATTATATCTGTTTTAGAGAATTTCTTCTCTTCCTTAGAATAATCCACTACTTCCTTGTCAGCAAAGGTGCGAAAAGTATTAGCAATCTTCTGATTTGCTTCTCTGATACCTGCCCCAAAAGCATCAATCTTAATAATTGTACTTGATACTTCTATCTGGGATTGCTTTACACTTTCACGAATACCAATCAATTTCTTTTTAATACCCATAAATTCTGATACTCTATTTAAAGCTTCTTTTCCTCTGCATTTCACATCATTTACAATATCAACTGCTTTAATATGAATATTCTCTTTTACTGTAAATAACTGTTCTTTCATATTTGTACATGTTGTTTGAAGCTTTACAGCTGATTCTTGGATTTGGACTTTTAGATTATTAAGAATTGTATCTTCCTGCATTTCCTTAATTTTTTCTCTGACCTGTGATAACTCCTCTGTCATAGAATCTAGCTTTTTCTCCAGTCCATCTACATAAGAACAGATTTCAAAGACATCATTAGATTGCGACTGCAGGTTATTCTGCTTTAACATATCCATCAGTTCCTGAATAATCTCATCTTTTGTGAGTGTTTTTTTCTTTGTTAATTCTGGTGTTGTATCCATCTTTCATTCCTCCAATCATAGTAATGGGGACAAGCACTGGCCTGTCCCCTATTGTTTATTGTTTATCGAAAGGGTGTTGCTTCTTTCTCTGGTGCTCTGTCAGGCACTTGTGATGCTCGTTCCTGTGCCTGTGTTTGTGTCTGCTCCTTTGCCTTATCGTATTCGTTGATAATCTGGCTATAAAGCTTCTCACGAAATTCCTTAGTAACTGGATATACCACATCCTGATAAATGGCTTTACCCTGCTCATCAATCTGCTTGGTCTTATAAGCTGGCATTGCAACAAACAGCTTATCCTTGCCCTGTAAGACACTCACATTGTTGACGATAAAGCTATCATCAAAGTAAATACGGGCAAGTCCACGAATACTGCTTCCCTCTTTCTCATAGGGTGTAACGGATACAGAAAACTCTGGCATTTCTACCTCGGACTTCCCTGGTACATCCTGTCCTTTTCCTTTGGTAATCTCCTGATTGTATGCCTCTAAGATATTTCCATAGAGTTCCTCACGAAATTCTGCTGTTACTGGATTACATACATCCTTATAGATTGTTCCGCCATTCTCATCACGCTCATTAGAACGATAACGAGGCATGGAAACGAATAACTGCTCCTTGTTCTTATTCTCAAGGATTGCGATGTTGGTAATCTTAAAAGAATCGCCAAACACTACAGTTGCAAAGCCACGAATGTTACTTTCTTTTCCTTCTTTTTGTTTCACTTCATTCACTTTAATTGAATATTTCATAGAGTTCCTCACTTCCTGTCTGCTTCATGCAGACAACTACAAGTTAATCAGTTACATTTGCAATCTCGATATAACACTCTAGCTTCTCGATTGCGTCTATTGGCATTCTGCCATTCAGCCAGTTTGCCAAAGTTATTAAAATTCCGTCCTGCTCGTAATACATCCATGATTCAGAAGCCATTTCTCCTTCATAAACCACAGTCACATCAAAGTCTGACATAAACATATTTTCTTCTTCATCAAAAGTACATGCTACCCCTTCCCTGACATGGATACCAAGACTTGGTATCACTACATACCATCCGCTGATCCAGAACTCTAAATCATTATCAATCTCAGCAATATCATCATCTGTGTCTGAAAAATCCATTTCAGCAATCACTTCTTCAATATCACCGAGTCGATACATCCTCTTTTCTTCCATATCCTCACCTACTCTCTCAAAACACATTTCACAACAAAACGCATCGTGCCCTTATTGGCACAGGTAAAAAGAGTTAATTCTGTTTCTTCTCCCTGTACTTTTATGGAATTGTCATAGGGATCGGTCACAAAGCTGTCTGCCACTTCATAGGTATAGGTAATGCCATTTCTATCAAGCAAAGCGACCTCACTTCCAACACTCAGCTCGTTTAAATGTGTGAAATATTCCCCATATCTGCTACCATTATGACCAGCAATAACACAGTTTCCTGATGCTCCAATACCTGCTGTTTCTGTCAAATGACCTACTGCAATATTCAAATTGCTAGAAGTCGCCCCCTCTACTACGGGATACTTAATGCCTAATTCTTCAATTTCAAGAATGGCACTAACATCGCCTTCTGCAAATATGGAGGCATCCGCTTCACTAATGGTGGTTTGCTCTTCCTTTTCATCTGCTGTCTCTTCATCCTGTTCTTCCTCCACTGCTTCTGTAAAATCTTCAAGAAGTTTTTCTGTTTTTGAAGTCCCCTTGAAATGATAAAAAAATGGAATAGCCAACATGACTACTCCAAATAGAATGCAGATTCCTGCAATTATTCTGTTTTTGATCAATTAAAATCACCTCCATGTAGAGTAGGCGGATGAAAAATTTCATCCGCCCCTCATCAAACCGTGCATGAG
>JAUUNJ010000146.1 GCA_030844625.1 Roseburia sp.
GTATGATGATAAATGGGGAACCCTTTATTACAATTCCAGTGGATTTGGTGTAAATACAGGAATTACAGATCACCATTTCACATATGGATATTATATGTTTGCTGCAACGGTTCTGGCAACTTATGACAGCGATTTTTATGAGAACTATAAAGATATGATAGAGATGCTGATAAGGGATTATGCCAATCCGTCAGACACGGATAGTGAATATTGCAAATTCAGAAACTATGATTTATATGAAGGGCATTCATGGGCAGGTGGATATGCGGATAATGATGATGGTAACAATCAGGAGTCAGCCAGTGAGGCATTATTCAGTTGGGCAAGTCTTTATTTATGGGGTGTCCTGACAGGAGACAGCCAGTATTTAGATGCCGGTGTGTTCGGTTTTTCAAATGAGGTGGAGGCTGTAAAACAATATTGGTTTGACTATGATAATGATAACTGGCTTGAGGATTATCCATATCAGGCAGTTGGACAGATATATGGAGGCACTAACTTCTTTGGAACATTCTTTAACAGTCAGCCGATTTATGTCTATGGAATTCAATGGTGTCCTGTTTCTGAATATCTGACATATTACGGAATGAATCAGGAAGCCTGTGCCCGGATGTATCAGGGACTTCTGGATGACACTGAGAATGCCAGAACCAGAGAAATGAATAAAATGCGGGATGAGGGTAAGAATGCAGCGGAACTTCAGGCATTTTATGATGGATATGGTACAGTGGACAGCGTATGGCAGCACATAGCATGGCCGATTCTTGCCCAGAGTGATTCTGCGGCGGCATTGGCTAAAATTAAAACAGGCATGAGTAAAGTTCAGGTGGATGATAAAGCAAACACGTACTGGTTTATCAATGCAATGGAACAATTGGGACAAAAAACAACAGATATTATTGCCATAGGAAATGTATCTGCATGTGTTTATAAAAAGGGAAGTGTATATACAGCAAATGTGTGGAATCCTACATCTGTTTCACAGAAGGTCATATTTAAAAATACAAGTACAGGCAAAGTATTGGGTACGGCAACAGTAGGTTCAAAGTCCTTATTGGGGTTTGAAGTAAATAAAAACGGTGGATTTAATTATCTGCAGGCAGACACACCTACCTTTAAGATTACCAATCTGAATGATGGAAGTGTGAAAAATGATGTATCCGGTCAGGTGGAATGTGATGATACACAGTTAGTTGAAATAGAACATGGAGATTGTGATGCAACAATATATTACACAACAGATGGAAGTACTCCGACGGTAAATTCACCAAAATATGAGGGAAATATTCTTGTATCAAGTACATCAACAGTAAAAGCTATTGCGGTGAAAAACGGAATGATTGATTCTTCCTATGCATCTCTTACAGTAAAAATAAATGGAGATCCGATTTCTAAAAGCACCAATATTGCAAAAGGAAAGAAAGTAATTACATCCAGCAACGAAAATGATGGTATGGATGGTTCGAAGATGGTAGACGGAAATTCCGACAGCAGATGGTCATCCGCCTTTACAGACAATGAATGGTGTGCAATAGATCTGGGAGAACAATATACAATTAATTCCGTAAAACTGAATTGGCAGCTGGCATGTGGAAGCGAATATCTGATTCAGGTATCAAATGATAATAAAAACTGGACAACGGTAAGTACCGTAACCAATGGAACACAGGGGGAAATAACGCTGACATTTGATGCAGTGGAGGCACGATATGTAAAAATGCAGGGTGTAAAGAGAACAACCCAATACGGATACTCAATTTTTGAGATGGAAGTATACGAGGCAGCAAAAGCTTCTGCACCGGAAATTGAAATTTCAGGTGATAAATATGAAGAAACCTATATAGGTGAAGCCAAGATACATCTGAGTACTGAAATAAAAGGAGCGGAAATCAAATATACACTGGATGGAAGCGACCCGACGGAAGATTCTCCAAGTTATATGGGAGAATTTGAGTTGAGTGAAGATGCAACGATAAAAGCGGCAACATATCGGAAAGGAATGGTTTTATCAGATGTAACATCTTCATTTATAAAAGTGACTAAAAAGATCAATTTAAATGAAACAACAATGTACATTGCATTGGGAGATACAAAGCAGCTGACAGCAGATTCTGATACCGATATAGAGTGGAGCAGTACCGATCCTTCCATAGCAACAGTGGACGGTGATGGCAGAATTAAAGGTGTATCGAAAGGTCAGGCTGTTATTATCGCCAAATCAGCAGATGCAATGGGGATATGCAGGGTAACGGTGAAAGAGTACACAAAAATGGAATCTATTGCATTTGAAAAATCATCATATACTCTAAAGCTGAATACTTTGGAAACATTAGTTGTGGAATTCACTCCTTTTGATACGACGGATGACAGAACCCTTACATGGAGCAGCAGTGATGATTCGATAGTATCGGTTCTGGGTGGAGTTGTAACAGCCCATAAAGAAGGAGTTGTAACAATTACTGTTAAATGTGGTCAATTGAAAGCTGAATGTAAGGTGACCGTAACAAAGGATAATGGAGATAATACAGGCTTTCAGGATTCGACAACGAAAACGGAAGAACCGTCCGGAAACAAAAAAGGAAATCAGCAGCAGATTACAACAACTGAGAATGGGACCAATGAAGCAACCGTTAAGAGACCTAAAAAAACAAAGATCAAATCGATTAAGAAAAAGAAATCTTTAAAGATAGTGGTTACTCTTAAAAAGGTCAATAAAGTAGAAGGTTATCAGGTACAATACTCAACGGGCAAAAAGTTTAAAAAGGGTAAAAAGAGAACAAAAAAAATAACTAAGAAAAAGAGAAAAGTTACAATAAACTTAAAGAAACTTAAAAACAAGAAGAAATACTATGTGAGAGCAAGAACCTACATAGTAGTAAACAAAAAGAAAGTTTACAGTAAGTGGACAAAAAAGAGAAAAGTAAAACGAAAATAAGATAATCAGGATAATTTGATAATTTCCTTTCTATACTTTTTAGAAGAGGCAACCGTAATTCCAAAGATTGGAAACCGGTCAGCCTCTTCTTTTTGTTCCGGCAAACAAAGACTGTCGCAACAATGATTGGCAAATTACTTAGCGCGTGTGGCGTTAAAAACAGAAACCGGCAAAGAATGTTCTATCTGTTCTTGAAAAAATCTGTAATCTTATCTATTTTTGAGGTCATTGACATAAATAACAGATCAACCAGTGTGACTGCTACCATTGATTCCACAACAACAACGGCTCTTGGAACAATAATAGGGTCATGCCGTCCTTTAATGTTAATGTCAATATTTTCCATTGATTTAGTAACTGTTTTCTGAGTCTGTGCAATGGAAGGAGTAGGCTTGATTGCCGCCCTTAAAATAATTGGTGAACCATCGCTGATTCCTCCCAGAATTCCGCCTGCATGATTTGAAGTTTTTATGATTTCCCCGTTTTGAATCTCAAATCCGTCATTGTCAGTTGAACCGGTAGAGGATGCAACTTTGAAACCGTCACCGATTTCAATACCCTTAACAGCACCAATTGACATAACAGCTTTTGCCAGATTCGCATCTAACTTTTCAAAGACGGGCTCTCCTATTCCTGTTGGCATACCATTTACAATACATTCGATAATACCGCCGCAGGAATCCATCTGTGCCATTTTTTCTTTCAGCATCTCTCCCGCCCTCTGTGCGGCATCTGCATCCGGCATATACATTGGATTGTTCATAATTTCATTTTTATCAAATTTGTTATAATCAATGTTTATGTCTCCTATGGATTTGGAATAAGTTGTAATGCTGATATCTAACTGTTGGAGAATTTTAGATGCTATAGCACCTGCGGCAACTCTTCCGATGGTCTCTCTTCCGGAGGAGCGTCCGCCACCTCTGTAATCCCTGAAACCATATTTTTTATCAAAAGTGTAGTCTGCATGTCCCGGTCTGTAATACTGGGAAATCTGGCTGTAGTCTGCGGAACGATGGTCTTTATTGTAAACCAGCATAGAAATGGGAGTACCTGTGGTTTTACCTTCAAAAACTCCCGATAGTATTTCAACCCTGTCATCTTCGCTGCGTTGTGTTGTATAGGAAGATTGGCCCGGTTTTCTTCTATTAAGGAATACCTGAATATCCGATTCCTCCAGGCTGATTCCTGCAGGGCATCCGTCTACCACAACCCCCAGTGCCTTTCCGTGGGATTCCCCCCATGTAGTTATTTTAAATATATTACCATATGTCGAACCTGCCATAGTAACCTCCAAGAACTGTTTTTTAGAAATAGTAACGATTCAGAAAAAGTTCAATATTGTTTCACAGTTCTGAATCGTTACAAAGATTATAGCAATTAAATGTAATAATATCAAATAAAACCCAAAGGAATTTTATCTTGCTTTAATTAATCTTAGATAATATAATGAAAAAAGTTTCATTTAACATCAATATAAGAGGTGGTTTATGTTTAAAATATTAGCAAAAGATGGCACAGCCAAGCGTGGAGAGTTTACAACAGTGCATGGGAAAATACAGACACCGGTATTTATGAATGTTGGAACGGCTGCGGCAATTAAAGGGGCAGTGGCTGCTGAAGATTTGAAGGGAATAAAAACTCAGGTAGAATTATCGAATACATATCATCTGCATGTACGTCCGGGAGATAAGATCGTCAAGAAACTTGGTGGTATTCATAAATTTATGAACTGGGACAGACCCATACTGACCGATTCGGGAGGATTCCAGGTGTTTTCTCTGGCAGGTCTTAGAAAGATTAAGGAAGAGGGAGTCTATTTTAATTCTCATGTAGATGGAAGAAAGATATTTATGGGACCGGAGGAAAGCATGCAGATACAGTCCAATCTCGCTTCTACTATAGCTATGGCATTTGATGAGTGTCCATCAAGTGTGGCGACGAGACAATATATCCAGAATTCCGTTGACAGAACGGCAAGATGGCTTATGCGATGTAAGAAAGAGATGAACCGCTTGAACAGTCTTGAGGATACTATTAATAAAAATCAGTTACTGTTTGGAATTAATCAGGGCGGAATATATGATGACATTAGAATAGAGCACGCCAAAAAGATTTCGGAAATGAATCTTGACGGTTATGCCATAGGTGGACTGGCTGTGGGAGAGTCTCACGAAGAGATGTATCGGATTATTGAAAGGGTTGTGCCCAATCTCCCACAGAACAAACCGGTTTATCTTATGGGAGTGGGGACACCTGCTAATATTTTGGAAGCGGTTGAGAGAGGGGTAGATTTTTTTGATTGTGTATATCCTTCAAGAAATGGCAGACATGGACATGTATATACGAATGCGGGAAAGTTAAATTTATTTAATGCAAAATATGAAACGGATGACAGACCAATCGAAGAGGGGTGTCAGTGTCCGGCATGCAGGTATCATTCCAGAGCGTATATAAGACATTTGCTGAAAGCAAAAGAAATGTTAGGAATGCGTTTATGTGTCTTGCATAATTTATATTTTTATAATACAATGATGGAAGAAATCAGAGCAGCTATTGAGGCTGGAAAATACAGTGAATATAAAGCTGAAAAGTTAGAGGGCTTTAAAGAAAATGACAGAAAATAGGAGGAAGACAAAATGTCAATTTTAGCAACAGGTACAGCAGGTGGTGGAAGCTGGGTCATAATTATCCTTTATGTAGTGATAATTATAGGATTTATGTATTTCCTTGCAATCAGACCACAGAAGAAACAGGAAAAGAAACAGAGAGAAGTGATGGACAGTGTTGAAGTAGGTGACAGTGTTTTAACAACCAGTGGATTTTATGGAATGGTTATCGATGTTACAGATGATACAGTGATCGTAGAATTTGGTGGGAATAAAAATTGTCGTATTCCAATGCAGAAACAGGCAATTGTTGATGTAGAAAAAGCAAATATTGAATAAAGGGAGAAACACTATCCGATTGGATAGTGTTTTTGATTTATAGGTAAATTACTGAAAGTGACATAAGGACAAAATTAATCTTTTAAAGGGGAGTGGAAAAATCAGTATGTAAAAAATATCACAGCATCATGCAATAAATTAACTGTAATAATCGTATTAATAGATGTAAAAATAAAAAAATGGCAGATGAGAGAGATCACTTTTGCCGGAATAAAGAAAGGATGTGCTATTTTGAAAAACATGGTAAGAAAGATTCTTAAGAGTATATTTATTTTTGTATGTATGTTGTCAATGATGGTCATGGTAATGCCTGAATCCGTGATGCCCGTGCAGGCAGCAACGAAAAAAGTAAAAAAGTTTTATTATGAAAATGAGTCGTGTCTGAATTCAATTAAATTAAAATGGAAAAAACAAAGTGGTGTATCATATTATGCTATTTATCGTGTAGATGCAACAAAATATGTTTTGAAAGAGTCTAATCCGAAAAAGTCGAAATATAAAAAAATAGATACGGTCACGAGCAACGCGAATAAATATACAGATAATAGTGTGAAAAAAGGAAGAAATTATTCATATATTATTCA
>JAUUNJ010000147.1 GCA_030844625.1 Roseburia sp.
GCTATGGAGGCAAGATGCTATCATGGAGGCAGACGCACAAAGATGAAACCGCTAAAATATGCAAGGCGTGATTATATGGCATATTTGTCTTATATATTTATGATTGGAGCAATTGTAGGAACAAATATTCTTGTGAAACATATTTGGGTGCTGAATAATTTGATGTTGGGATAACAGAAAGTTTACTTATGCCACTGTTTGTGGAGTGGCTGGAGATAGATATGAAAAGAGTTAGATTAGTAATTGCATATGATGGCACCAATTATTGTGGGTGGCAGAGACAGATTAATGGAGTGACAGTTGAGGAAGTTCTGAACAGGACGCTGACAGATCTGCTGGGGGAGACAATCGGGGTGATTGGAGCGAGCAGAACAGATTCCGGTGTTCATGCGATGGGAAATGTGGCAGTTTTTGATACGAAAACAAGGATTCCGGCAGAAAAAATATCCTTTGCATTAAACCAAAGGCTTCCGGATGATATACGTATACAAAAATCAGATGAGGTTGCCCTTGACTGGCATCCAAGGTTTTGTGACAGTACAAAAACTTATGAATATAGGATTTTAAATAGAAGGTTCCCGGATCCGTTGCAAAGGTTTTATACACACTTTGTTTATATGCCGTTAGATGTGGAAAAAATGAAGGAAGCGGCAGCTTATATTGTGGGAGAGCATGATTTTGCCAGTTTCTGTTCATCGGGAAGTCAGGTGGAAAGCACAATCCGAACAGTGTATACCTTGGAGGTTTCCAGAGAAGAGGATGTCATATCCATCCGAATCAGTGGAAATGGTTTCTTATATAATATGGTAAGAATTATTGTGGGAACCCTTATGAAAGTAGGACTTGGAGTATATCCGCCGGAACACGTTAAAGAAATCGTAGAGGCAAAAGACCGTTATCAGGCGGGACCGAAGGCGCCGGCATGTGGACTGACTCTGATTGGGATCGAATATGGTGAAGAAATAAATAGTGAACAGTGAAGAGTGGAACAACTAAGAATATAGACTGGATAATAAAAATGAGCACGAATAAAGCAGTTGTGGCAGAACGGATGATTCAATTTGAATTGTGACTGGAATAAAGCGAAAAAACTGCAAAGATTTTGGAAAAATCTAGTTGACATTAAAAATTTCCTAATATATAATGAATTACTGTGACGTGTTATGTGCGCTAGAACTATGCCTAGCCAAAGCCCCGGTACGGACATGGGAGAGCGGACATTTAACATATATAACCAATTTACAAAGTAAATTGATTATGGCTTCGTGTACTTTATGGAAAACATGAACCAGATCGTGCACGAAACAATTAGAGATAAGCAAATTTTCAGGAGGTAAACCAATGAAAACATATATGGCTAGTCCATCAGATATTGAAAGAAAATGGTATGTAGTTGATGCTACAGGATATACATTAGGACGTTTGGCTTCAGAAGTTGCCAAGGTATTAAGAGGAAAGAATAAACCACAGTTTACACCTCATATCGACACAGGTGACTATGTAATCATTACAAACGCAGATAAGATTAAAGTAACAGGTAAGAAATTAGAGCAGAAGATTTATTATCGTCATTCAGACTACGTTGGTGGTATGAAAGAAATGACACTGAAAGAAAAGCTTGAAAAGAAACCTGAGAGTGTTATTGAACTTGCAGTTAAAGGCATGCTTCCAAAGGGACCTTTAGGAAGAGCAATGATGAAGAAACTTTTTGTTTATGCTGGAGCAGAGCATCCGCATGCAGCTCAGAAACCAGAAGAATTAACATTTTAGTTAACTGAAAGGAGGAAATAACAATGGCTACAGAAAAGTATTATGGAACAGGTAGAAGAAAAAGCAGTATTGCAAGAGTATATGTAACGCCTGGTAAAGGAAATATAACAATCAACAAGAGAGACATTGATGATTATTTTGGATTAGAAACATTAAAGGTTATCGTACGTCAGCCATTAGCAGCAATTGATGCTGTTGATAAGTTTGATATTACAATCAGCGTACATGGTGGTGGATACACAGGACAGGCTGGTGCCATCAGACATGGTATCGCAAGAGCATTACTTCAGGTAGACTCAGATGCTTACAGACCAATTCTTAAGAAAGCAGGATTCTTAACAAGAGATTCAAGAATGAAGGAAAGAAAGAAACCGGGTCTCAAAGCAGCAAGACGTGCACCACAGTTCTCAAAGAGATAGGAATTACAATATTTCAGAAATTACAAAAACCCTCAGAAAACCTTTGTTTTTTGGGGGTTTTACTTATTTTCAAAAAACTACAAAAACCTAGAAAAAAGCACCGTAGGGAACACATAGAGAACACACAGAGAACAAAAAATACTGTTCTGTTAAGTTTAGATCACATTTTTTTCCTAACAATTCTGAAACCCTTACAACACTATAAATAAGTGGTATAATGGAAAAGAGATTTGCAACATATTGAAAGGAATTATTAAACAGTAAAGAATAAGGAGAACAACATTATGGAAGAATTTAGTACATTAGAAAAAGTAAAGGAATTATTTAACAAAGTGAATTGTATTGGAAATGAAAATTGCTATTTTGTAGCGTATAAGAATGCAGCTAAAAACTCAGGAATGGTAAAGGGGATGGAGTATCCCTATGATGCGCTGCTAATAAATCAAACGGAAAATGGGCTGGGGATATTTTATCTTCAACAAGGCGGCGTTCCATTGAAGTATAATCTTTCAAAAATGAGTTTAGATGAAAATTCTTATTTTTTTATAAAAAATGAAGATATAAAAAGCATTACTGTTAAAAACTGGGCAATATTTAATTCAAAAACAAAAAGGATTGTAATACAACTTAATAATAAAAAAGTTCATCAATTATATGCAAATGTGATTGAAAAATTGCTTCCATATCAAAATGAAAATTTTTCTAACTTTATTGAAAAATATAGTAAATAGTTGATGACGGGTTTTTATATGGATAATGTAATTTGCTTAGATAAGGAACTAATAACCGTATAGGAACGGGACAAATTGAAAAGGATAAGATTTTAGAAAAGCAGATAACGGGAATCGAACCCGCCTTTCCAGCTTGGGAAGCTGGCGTTCTACCGATGAACCATATCTGCAATATCTGAATGTAGTTATTGTAGCACAAATATTGAAAAAAGTGAAGAAAACAAATGACTTTATCTATACTTATTTCGTAACTTACACGGCTGTGATAAAATATAAATATAGAGAATAGATGGATTTTAATCTAAATTTAATCTTCCTTCAAAGAATGATTAAGAAAACATTGGTAAAGTAAAGAATGTAAACAGGAGAGAATAATAACTCTCAGAGTTATACTATTTGAAGGAATAAGGTGAAGAATTATGGAACAATTAGAAAAAGTTGAAAAATTAAGACAGAGAGCGAATGTAACTTATGAAGAAGCAAAAGAAGCATTAGAAGCCTGCAATTGGGACCTTCTGGATGCAATGGTATATCTGGAAAAGCAAGGAAAGGTCAAAGAACCTTCCCAGTCTACATATTCTACCAGCTATGAGGAACAATCAGAATATGAGTCTGTAAAAGATAAAGTTAATGAACAAAAAGATTGTTCAGAGGATTTTTTTGAAAAATTAGGACGTTTGTTCAAAAAGATTATCCAGAAGAGTAAAGATAATTATTTTTGCGTCAGACGGAAGGATGAAGATATATTCAAGGTACCGGTGTGGGTATTCATTTTAGTTTTGCTGCTTACGTGGAAGCTTTTAATTCCGATTATGATTATTGCGCTATTTTTTGAATGCAAATATTCTTTTCACGGAAAAGATCAGTTAAAGAGTGCAAATAAAGTGATGGAGAAAGCCAGCAAGTTTGCAGATAAAGTAAAGGATGAGTATGAGAAGTTATAATCATAAAAGGAGAAAAGTATATGGAAGCCAGAATACTAATCGTTGAGGATGAAGATAAATTAGCAAGATTTGTAGAATTGGAACTGATGCATGAAGGTTATGAGATCTGTAAAGCTGCAAATGGAAGAGATGCTTTAAGCATAGCCTTGTCAGAGGATTTTGATCTGATACTGTTGGATATTATGCTCCCTGGTCTAAATGGATTAGAGGTTTTAAGACGTTTGCAAAAAGAAAAGATAATACCAGTCATTTTGTTAACGGCAAGAGATGCAGTGATGGATAAGGTGGCAGGATTAGATGCGGGTGCAGTTGACTATGTTACAAAACCTTTTGCCATTGAAGAACTGCTTGCAAGAATTCGTGTGGCACTAAAATTTCATGGAAAGCCGGCGATGGGAGTTTTATCTGCACGGACGGAAGAAGAAGGAGTGTACTGCTGGAAGAAATTAACACTGTCAGACAGGCGTCATCAGGTAATCTATGATGGTCATGAAATAAATCTGACAAATAGAGAATTTCAAATGTTAAAGACTCTTTTGGAAAATCAAGATATTGTGCTTTCCAGGGACACTTTATTGGAGAAAGTCTGCGGATTTGATTATGTGGGAGAGACCAATGTTGTAGATGTGTATGTACGGTTTCTGCGCTCAAAGATTGATGAAGTATTTGATATTAAAATGATTCAGACAATAAGGGGAGTAGGCTATGTGATCAAGTCAGAAGCAATAGGAGAATAAAATCTGTAGAACTATCAAATGTAGGAAGAGATATGGGCAAAAACAATAATAAAAAAAACAATACAGAAACGAAGAAAATGACCTCCATTGTACGAAAACTTCACTGGTCATGGATTGGTAAAAAAATAGGTCGCAATATTAGTGCGGACCTATTTCTTCTCATCATACTTTTTTGCGGATGGATTTGTGATCAGGAGATTACAAGAATTGGAAAACTGGATTATACTTATAAGAGAAGTTTTATAAATTTGGGTTCTCTGAGGGAGTTAACATATTTAGTAAAGGACAAATCTGAAAATATATTATTAAAAATACAGGTTTATGATGTGATTAGAGTCATAGGGATATTTCTTCTTGTTGTAATATTGTTTCAGATACTGGAGATTTGTTTTTCTTATATTCATGAAGAGCGAAAGATTCGTACCATACTGGCACCCATAGATAAGATCGCCTTAAAAGCGGACGAATTAAGTAAGATGACTTTTTCTGAGGACAAATATCAACAGATAGAAGATGCCATTTCCAATCTGCAGCCGGAAGAATCTGAATTAATATCCTTTGGGGATTCTGATCTGCAGGGAATAGAGGCGGCAATGAATAATCTTTTGATCCGTATGAGAGATTCGCACAGACAACAGGCAAGATTTGTCAATGATGCATCCCATGAACTTAGGACACCAATAGCGGTGATTCAGGGGTATGTCAATATGTTATCAAGATGGGGGAGAGAAGATAAAAAAGTATTGGATGAATCGATTGTTGCAATTCAGCATGAATCGGATCATATGAAACATCTGGTAGAGCAGCTGTTATTTTTAGCCCGCGGTGATAGTGGCAAGACAAAGCTTACCATAGAAAGGGTATCTTTAAATACTTTGATGAAGGAAGTGTATGAGGAATCTCTTTTGATTGATGAAGAGCATCCATACAGATATCGTTCTGCCAAGGAGGAGATTACCATAAATGCAGATGCAATGATGTTAAAA
This sequence comes from Roseburia sp., assembly GCA_030844625.1. Lineage (GTDB taxonomy): Bacteria > Bacillota > Clostridia > Lachnospirales > Lachnospiraceae > Eubacterium_G. The sequence continues at coordinate 5,588 of JAUUNJ010000147.1, forward strand.
CAGGCTGTGAGAATCCTGGTAGATAATGGGGCAAAATATACGAAACAGGGGGACGAGATAATTTTAAGTGTGGGAAAGACAGAGGAAAATCAGGTATATTTGCAGGTGCAGGATACGGGAATTGGAATGGCGGAATCAGATGTAAAGCATATGTTTGAACGTTTTTACCGTGCAGATGATGCCAGAAACTATCAAGGAACCGGATTGGGACTGTCCATTGCAAAATGGATTGTAGATAAGCACAAAGGGCATTTCGAAATCTTATCCAGAACAGAACTTGGGACCAGAATCCGAATTATTCTTCCAATAAAATAGAGGTTTAGAAGAATAAAATAGAGGAACTGGTAAATACAAAGGAGAGATGATAAAATACCATAAAGTATAATCAGAAATTTATAAGGAGACAACATTATGGGACGTTCTGCAAAGGCAGCAAACAATAAAAACAAGACAGAACAGAAATCATTGGAATGGATTGTAGAGCCGTTACTTTGCTGGTATGATGAGCAGGCGCGTGAACTTCCGTGGAGAATGGACGAAAACCCCTATCGTGTGTGGATTTCAGAGATTATGCTGCAACAGACAAGAGTAGAAGCTGTTATACCATATTTCAACAGGTTTATGGAAACTTTTCCGGAGATACGAATGCTGGCGGATGCCAAAGAAGAAACTGTTTTAAAATTATGGGAGGGACTGGGTTATTATTCCCGGGCAAGAAATTTAAAGAAAGCAGCAGAAATTATCTGTAATCAATATGGAGGAACTTTTCCGGATGAATATAAAGAAATTTTAGCTCTTCCGGGGATTGGAAAATATACGGCGGGTGCAATCAGTTCCATAGCTTTTGGATTGCCCTATGCT
>JAUUNJ010000148.1 GCA_030844625.1 Roseburia sp.
CATGCCGGCAGGCGGGTAAGTAATCGTATTAGGTCTCATTGTTTATTCTCCTAATCTTCAATATCCATTCCTTCTGTTGTGTAAACAGTTCTCTTTCTAGCCATCTCGTCATTTTCAAGATACTCATCATACGTTGTAATCTTATCAATCAGTTTGCCGCCTACAATTTCCATGATTCTGTTGGCTGTGGTCTGTACAACCTGATGATCTCTTGAAGAGAAGAGCAGAACACCCGGAAATTTAATCAGCCCGTTGTTCAGTGCAGTAATGCTTTCCATGTCAAGATGATCGGTAGGCTCGTCAATGATCAGGACGTTGGCACCTGAAATCATAAGCTTTGACAGCATAACTCTGACCTTTTCACCACCGGAAAGAACACGAACCTTTTTTACGCCGTCTTCGCCTGCAAATAACATTCTTCCAAGGAAACCACGGACATATGTGGCATCTTTGATTTCTGAATATTGTGTAAGCCAGTCAACGATTATGTCATCGCAGTCAAAATCCTTGGTATTATCCTTAGGGAAATAAGACTGGCTTGTTGTAATTCCCCATTTATATGAACCCTCATCCGGTTCCATCTGTCCTGTAAGAATCTGGAACAGAGTGGTTTTAGCAAGACCGTTGGAACCAACGAAAGCAATTTTATCTTCACGTCCGACAATAAATGAAATATCATCTAAAACTTTAACGCCGTCAATGGTTTTGGAAAGATGTTCCACAGTAAGAACCTCATTACCGATTTCCCGGTCAGGTCTGAAATCAATGTATGGATATTTACGGCTTGAAGGTCTGATTTCATCAAGCTCAATTTTTTCAAGGGCACGTTTTCTGGAAGTAGCCTGTTTTGACTTGGAAGCATTAGCACTGAATCGCTGAATAAAGTCCTGCAATTCCTTGATTTTTTCTTCTTTCTTTCGGTTTGCTTCCTTCATCTGCTTGATGATTAACTGGCTTGATTCATACCAGAAGTCGTAGTTACCCGCATATAACTGGATTTTGGCGTAGTCAATATCTGCAATCTGTGTGCATACTTTGTTCAGAAAATATCTGTCATGGGATACAACGATGACAGTATTTTCAAAATTTATTAAAAATTCTTCCAACCACGCAATGGCATCTAAATCAAGGTGGTTGGTAGGTTCGTCCAAAAGCAGAATGTCAGGATTTCCAAACAGAGCCTGAGCAAGCAGAACTTTGACCTTTAAAGAACCATTCAGGTCTTTCATAAGATTATAGTGGAATTCCGTATCAACTCCCAGACCGTTGAGAAGGGTAGCTGCATCCGATTCAGCCTCCCAACCGTTCATTTCTGCAAATTCAGCCTCCAGCTCAGAAGCACGGATTCCGTCCTCATCACTAAAGTCTTCTTTCATATAGATAGCGTCTTTTTCTTTCATGATTTCGTACAGTCTCTGGTTTCCCATAATAACGGTGTCAAGGACTGTGAATTCATCATACTGGAAATGATCCTGCTTTAAGAAAGAAAGTCTCTCTCCCGGTGTAATAATAACCTCTCCGCTGGTTGGTTCGATCTCTCCTGTAAGAATTTTAAGAAAAGTTGATTTTCCGGCACCGTTGGCTCCAATCAGACCGTAGCAGTGACCCGGCACAAATTTTATATTTACTTCTTCAAATAATGCTTTTTTACCAAATCTCAAAGAAACATTGCTTGTACTTATCATTTCAATATACCTCACTTAGTTTTATTTATTGGGCAATTTGTCAGATGACAGACCTGCTAAATTACCTGAAAAATATTCGTAACTCATAGTATATCAGTTTTAGTGGAAATATGCTATACGATAAAATTATAAAAAATATTTTTTGTACCGTGCTATCTTCACAGAAGACATAAAAAAATGTTAAAATAATACACCTAGGGGGGATAAATTCAATAGGGGGAATGGATTCGCCTTAAATATTTTTTAAAGGAGAATGCTATGAAAAAAGGAGCAAAAAAAATTTTATCGGCAATTCTTAGTTTGGCTTTGGTATTTACCAGTATAGGTTATTCACCGGCTATAGCTAAGGCGGAAACCACAGCGGAGTTGGTAGCAGACTCGGCGTACAACCTGGCATTGGGCAAACAGGTAAAAATCATGCCTAGTAAGCAGGAAGGAGGCGAAAACACAGTTGTAACAGATGGCGACTTAACAGGAAGTCATGTAGCGACAACCTTTGGTACAACCAATACATCTTATGAAATTGATTTGGGTAATACCTATGACGCTGCAGGTATAGACCAGATAGTATCCCAGTACAAGGAGAATAATACCGGAGATACACCTGTGAAAGGATATCTTATTCAATATTCAACGGATGGTATCAATTACAATACTGTAAAGATAGTAGATGGCACAGACGTACAAAATGCATGTGAAAATAATGGGTGTCTTGATATACAGGATGTGTCAGGTTCCACAGGAAATGTACGGTATGTCAGACTGTTATATCCGGATTCTTATACATGGGGAATCCAAGTAAGAGAAATCGCAGTGCTTGACACAGATCTTAATGCGCAAGTCGTAGAAGTTGAAAAATGTGATGATGCAGCGGCAGTTACAGTTTCATCAGATGACTTTAACACAATTACTTATAATGTAACAGCAGACGAAAATCAGGAAGATTATGTATATAATGTATATCTGGATGGAACTACATTGATTGGACAAGGTATTAACGCAGGGCAGAATTATACTGTAGGTGGAATTGCAGAAGGAAATCATACTGTAAAGGTAATTTCCGTTTGTAATGGAAAAGTATCTGAAGGAATTACCAGCCAAACAGTAGAGGTACAAGATATTTCGTCACTAATTACGGGAACAAAGAATATTACCAGTACAGTAAACAATGTAGAGGCAGAGATTATTCGTGTTTCATCTTTCTATAGTGATACTTATACACTCGAAACATCTCAGGTGGCAATTGATGGAAAGATTCCAAGTGGAGAAGGAAATGAAGCAGCACTGAGAACGGGAGCGGGTCAGCCGGCAGAGATTGTCATTGATCTGGGACAAAAGTATAAAACATCAGAGTTTGATACAGTGCTTTTGGCATATTCTAATCCAAGAACTTATGCAGCAGATACGACAGTATCTTTTTCAGCAGACAATGATGAATATGTAGTAGTAGCTGAAAATACGGGATATGTATGTAAGAAAGACAATGCAGGAACAGCAGAAGTTAATGCATTTAAATTAAACAAAATTGAAGATTATGAAGAGACCTCTGTAAGATATGTGAAGATATCTCTTTCCGGAGGAGTTAATGCATGGGGATATGTAGTAAATGAAATTGCATTGGCATTAAATGTAGATGTTTCAGCAGCTACAATTATACAGGATGTGGAAGTAGGAGAGGCGGCAGCAGTGACCGCAGTATCAAATACTTATAATACAATTATAGCTACCATTGAAGCTAATACAGACCATCCGGAATATAAGTATAATATTCTCGTAGATGGAGTAAGAGTATTGCAGAATGTAGAAGCAGGAACATACACAATTGGGGACGTTGAGGCAGGAACACATATAGTAAAAGTAAGAGCAGTGGATGAGTATGGAAATATTTCACCGGGTATCGATAGTGAGCCTGTAACAGTAGCTGCTTCATGGACTTATACATCTTCAACAGCAAAAACAGATGCTGATAGAGCGTTTTCAGACACAAAGGATAATGGAAACAATTATGTAAGATATACAGGAGTACGCGCCACGGCATCATCAGGTAATGCGAAAGCGGCTATTGATCATAATGTGGCAACAAGATGGGAATCTGCGGCGTGTGATCCACAGAATATCATTACAAATTTAGGTGATATATATAGTATAAAAGAAATAGATATTTGTTGGGAAACTGCTAATGCAAAAGATTTTACAGTAGAAGTTTCAACAGATGGGGAAGACTACATCACAGTAGCAACAGTTAAAGGAGCATCGGCAGATGCCAACAGAATTGATACAATTGTTCTTATAGATGCAGTGGATGCAAGATACATAAAGATTAACGGAACAGCGAGAAATACGGTTTACGGTTATTCCATTTGGGAGTTGGCAATCTATGGTCCGGAGGCTGACAAGGAACCAGAGACGGAAGAACCGGAAGAGCCGACGACAGAGGCACCAACAGGAACACCGGAGGAACCGGATGAGACAGCGCCGACAAACCTTTATGTAGAAAATTATGGTAAGTACACAGGAAAATATTTTGTGATATTTACACCTGCAACATCAGGAAAAAGTTATAATGTTTATGTTGATAATCAACTTATTAGAAATGTCAGTGGTTCAGGATATTATCTGACCTCTGAAGAACTGGAAAACTTTGAAAATGGAAATCATACATTATCAGTCAGGACAGTTGATAGCGCAGGAGCAGAGCTGGCAGCCGCAGCCAAGGAGTTTGTAATAGAAGAAAAAGGAAATTCTGATGATATTCCACAGATTTATATTTCTACCAAGGGAAGAGCAATTTCGGGAGAATATTTTAAAAACCGGGATGGTCAAACAGTAGATGTTAATGTGGCAGTAGTCGATAATAGTGGAAGTTATGAAGACGTTATTGATGCAGGCTCTGATATTAAAGTAAGGGGGAATACAACAGCGGGAGGACAGAAAAAGCCTTACAATATTAAATTAAATAAAAAGAAAAGTGTTCTTGGCATGGATTCCGCAAAAAAATGGAGTCTTCTGGCTAATGCTTTTGACAAATCTTTAATCAGAAATGCCCTTGCAATGCAGATGGCACATGAAGTAGGGCTTAGCTACACCAGTGACTGCAGATTTGTAGATGTATATTGTAATGGTCAGTATCTTGGTAATTACTTAATCATTGAATCCGTGGAAACAGGAAACGGACGTATAGAAATTAATGCAGAAGATACAAGTAGCAACGATATGCTGCTTGAGTTAGATAACAATGGCAGGGATGTTTCTGAGGCATATCATTTGGATAGAACAGGTTTAGGAGTATATCTAATGCTTAATGAGCCGGAAATTGAACCGGATGATACTGCCAGCATTGAAGCGTATCAGGATAAAATCAATTATGGGAATACGTTAATTACAAACTTTGAAACGGCTTTAAAACTTGATAATTATGAAGGGATAGCCCGGTATATTGATGTAGAGTCCTTTGCAAAGTATTACATTGTAAATGAATTTTTCCGTAATCAGGATTTTAATTTCAGTTCCACAAGATTTTATATTAAAGACGGGAAATTATATGCAGGTCCATGTTGGGATTATGATCTGTCATCAGGTAACATTGGTAACTATTATAGTGGAGAGTATAAAAATGGTGTGACGTACAATAGTTTTAAGGCACAGGAATTAAAATGGTACTCTTATCTTATGGCAAATGAAACTTTCCGTGATTATGTTATAAGTTTATACACACAGTATCAGCCTTTGATTAAAAGTCTGTATAGCAATGGTATTGATGATATGATTAATGCTTATGGAAATTCATTTGAGAGAAACTATACATCAAAGAGAGAACTAGGTGCAGGATGGTCAGTAACTACAGCGGATCAGGCAGATATGTATAGCTATGCAACCAATGGACAATGGAAGACATATGAAGAGTCTGTAGAATTTTTAAGAGACTGGCTTGAAAATAGAAATATATGGCTTGAAACACAATGGGGAATTGATGATCCGGACATGCCTGCAAGTATCATAAATAAAGATGGTGATACAATCATAAGATGGAATGATAATTCAGATGTCACACCAGATTATTACCAAATTACATACAGCAAGTTTGTAAGTTATAGTGGAACAACTCCGGTAGTAGAAAAAATGACAATTACAGCAGACCGAACTGCCAGTTCTGCAGTGATAGAGGATTTAATAGCCGGCAATACAACTGTTAGGGTAGAAGCTGTATATGAAGATGAAACTACAAATGTTGTGGGAACAGCAACAGCGAAAGCAGACTTAAAAATAACAGAAATTACATTAAGCAAAGAAAATCCGAAAGCAGGAGAGACTGTTCAGGTTCTTCTTAAAGTAGAAAATATAGGTACAGCAGTTGCTTATCCGGAAAATGATGCTATTACATCCATTTTAAAAATAGATGGTGTACAGGTTAATTATACATCATTATATAAGGGCCCATTAAATCCGAATGAAGTATCAAAATACAATTTCCCAATGAATTGGACTGTTAAAGCAGGAACACATACAATTCAGGCACAGATTGATGAGCGCAATAAAGTATCAGAAAGCAATGAAAGCAATAACATATCATCAGTTAAATTTACATTTGACACAAATGTATCCAGACCACAGGATGTGACTGTACAGTTAGTCAATAATGTACCGTATGTGACTGTAACGGCATCAGAAGAACAAATTCAGGCAGGATACACAT
>JAUUNJ010000149.1 GCA_030844625.1 Roseburia sp.
GTCTATTAATTAACCATCATGGCTGTTGCGAAGCAATTAAGAATCCATGATGTTAATTAATAGACGCTAGCGAAATTTTGCCGAGTTGGGTATACGAACGAACATAGCGAATTTAATATGCTGATGTAACGCACTCTTAGCAACAAGAAAAAATGTTGCGAAAGGGTGCGTTTATTATGCGTGTTAGGAAAGTAGATTCAGATGCCATCAAACTGTATGAGGTAAAGGTCAAATTCTTCGCTCCACGCCAAATACAGCGCCGCTTACTTGCGGCGCTTGTAACACTCAGCCGGAAGGTCTTTTGACCACGGGGTATTATTACCCGCGGTTTTACATGGGGCTGCCGGAGGGGGAGAAAAAGGAGCTCGGGGAGGTTCTCTCCTGCGGGATCTGCTTTGACGGGCGCTATTATGCGGTCAGTGGGAGATGCACCGTTGATAGAAAGAATTTCATCTGCTATGATGTGGTCACGGGGACAAGGCTGTCGCTGGGTGACAGGGTCACATACGAAGGCAGGGGGAAACAGCTACGGCTTTGCCCCTGCAACGGGAAACCTGATGTACTGCATGACGCTGGAAGAAAAGCTTGCGTACATCTTTGACCCGGGGCAGATGGCAGTGGATTTTGTGACAGGTGTTGTGATAGGCGAGGCGGTTGACGGGATTGCGAATAAGCTGCCTGACGCATGGTTCAAAAAAGGTTTTGGTAAGAAGAGTGAAATTTGGGATTCTCAGGTAAGGGGGGGGCTAGAGGTGAATACTGATATGACAAAGTATTGTTTTCAGCATTTTGAGAATGCATATAACATAGGGTGGAAGAATAATCATAAAAGCAGTAAACAAGAAGATTATGGGAAAGAATTTATTGAGAAGTTGAAAGTGTTTTGCCAATATCCCGTAAATAAAGATTTGAATGGAAAATTTAGATATTTGGATGCGAAAGAAGGGGGGAAGTGTGTTACAGGATTTGGGGAGATTCGTATTATAGATATAAAAAATAACATCAGATATGCTGCACCAAATATTATTGTGCTGGATATTTTGGATGGGTTGTATTTCCCACCCAAGGAATTCATAGATGCTGTTATGGACTGTCCGGAATATGCCTCGGAAGAATATAAGGATTTTATTAGAGCTTATACAGAACATAATTTTTGGGGAGAAAATAAGCAGGTAATAGAAAATATAGAAACAGCATGTCTGCTTATTCAACAAGATCATAATTATTTTAAAGAATTTGTATTGGAGAATAAGGCGATCAATATAGTCACAAAAAAAGGTTCACTTTTAAATTATGCAATTCAGTTAAAAGATAACGAGATAGCAGAATGGCTGATTGAAGAAAAAATAGATATAAATTCTTTTGACGGGCTAGAATTACTAACAGCATTAAAGATGAATAATACCAGAATTGCTTTGCAATTATTAAGACATGGAATTATTACAGATGGTGATGAAATGAAAAGTAACCCATTATTGTTTGCGATAAAAATAGGAAGTAGGGAATTAGTAGAAGAGCTCATGACGAAGCATCGGCATCTTGTTGCTGTATATACGAATGAATATGTGAAAAATTATACGATACTTGATATTGCAAAGCGTTATAAAAATGATCAAATCATACAGACTGTAAAAAAATATTTATGATGTTGTTATACTGTTAAAAACGGGAAGCACAGACCTATGGCGGACTGATCGAGCCGGTGACATCCGGTAAGGCAAAGGGCATGCAGGGCAAACAATAATGAATAACAAAGGAGACAGATATACAATTATTGCAGGTGGAACATCACGTAATATTTGTAAGGCTATATGTCAGCCATTGTTAGAAACAGATGGATTAACATTAGGTGGTCCTATTTAAATAGATAATTCTAAAGAATGTTCCTTGACTGAACTGATTCAAGAAAAGTGTATCTTAGATAAAGATTGGATTGATAATTTGACGAGCTATTATGATGGTGTTTTTGATGAAAATGATGGTTATATTGATACACCTAAAGCTGTTGCGATTAAGCTGTCTAATGGAGATGAATTTTGTGTTGAATTTCATCCTGGGGATACGATATATTATATAAATGACATACAGATTGGTTGCACAGGATCATCTTATATGATTAGAAATATCTCGTTGGCACAATTTTATGAATATACAAGTAATATGAATGATATTGAAAAAATATTTTTACTACCAATGGTCAAGATTACTTTGGAAGAAAAAGATGAGTTAGCAAAGGTAATTAAGTTGATATTGTCTACAGCAGATTTACAAGGATGTAGCATAGAGGATGTGTGTACATGTGTTTTAGAAAATAATCTTGAATAACTATTTTTGTCTAAATTATGTTTCCACTAAAGGACATACACCAACCTAAAATTATTACAGCCTTTATATTAACTGTAATTACTCTCACTGAAGGCGATTCATTCATGTAGATTAATGATTTTAAGACGAGATTTGTTCTCTGGGTGTACATAAGGACATTCGAAATCAAAACTGAATATTTAGTTCCAATATGGTAAACTTTTAAGCGGATGTAACAGTCGGCTTTGGGAAGTGTATTCATTTTTCGGGGTAGGAGCATCGGCTTGGATAATCATAAGGGTAAAGAGTCTTTGTCAAGAGTGGTAGTACAGCTGGTAATATTGCAAAGAATCTTGATACAAACAATATATCAAATATGACGAAACAAGAAATTATTGACGCTATTCCAGATAATTGGAAATATGCAGAGCATAATGGTTTTGTTCATATAAAGGATGAAGCAGGGAAAATACGTATTAGAATTGACCCACCAGATAAAGTGACACAATATCCACACGTTCATGTGTATGATGGAAATTTGTTAGATAGTTTGGGAAATATTGTAGATAGAAAAAGTCCTGATGGACATATACCGTATAAAAATTAGGAGAGCACGATGATACAAGAATTATTAAAGAAAATCGAAGATAGCTATTATTGGGATGCAAGAGTTAAAGCGTTAGATTGTAATTACTTTGGAGATGAAGTAAAAGTAGTATTTGAGGATGATGAAAAGGATATCACATACCATTTTGCAGAGTGTTATAAAGTGAAAATTGAGCATGCAGTTGAATGTCCTAAGGACGGAGCCTCTAAAGAACTTACTCTCTCTCAGATTCCGTATTTTTTGCAGGATGTAGAATTAAAAGAGATAGAATTATGTCAAAAAAAATATATGGAATTTAAAATAAATATGCATCCTATTGAACTGTTAATAGTTTGCAAAAAATTTAATATTTATTAGGGTTATACTTTCGGACTCCCAACAACCTGTAACTCCTGTCTGTCTATTAATTAACCATCATGGCTGTTGCGAAGCAATTAAGAATCCATGATGTTAATTAATAGACGCTAGCGAAAAATGAAATAAGTTATATGCAGAACAATTTTTTTTGTGTTAAAAGAGCATTAACAGATGGTGATTTAAAACAGTTTGAAACTGAATACAATATTGCCATGCCATTGAAAATAAGGGAACATTACTTAAAATATAATGGTGGATATCCAGAACGAAATGTTTTTTGCTCAGTGGAAGATGAAAGGCAATACATTGTTAATTTTTTTAGAGCTAAATATTGGAGATGGAGAGCAAAAAATTTGTAATTATAAGGGGATTCATGAATGTTGAAAGAGTTAGAGGAATTTATACAGAATAATCAAGATGATATTATTGTTACAGGAGGGATTACAGATGAAAAAATAAATGATTTGGAGGAGAGTTTGGGATTAGAATTCAGAAAAGAAATAAGAGAATATTTACATCAATACGGTATCATTATAGGATATGGTGTTGAAATATTAGGATGTGGGAAAAATGGTGAGTCTTCTTTAGTCAAAGAAACGGAGCGATTTAGGAAATTAGGATTATCAGATGAGTATATTGTGATTAGAAATTCAGATGAATGGATTTATTGTTTCAATAATAATGATGGTATAATATCACGCTGGGATAGAACTGAAAAAACACATTTGATAAAGTCAAATAACTTTGAACGGTATATTCTAGATGAAATGGTAGACGCGAAAGATGAGTGGGATTGATTACATAGATGGTATATCCTCTGGCTTTGAGGAATGAATAAATCGGATACCAGTAATGCCCAGTGGCTTCCATGCCGAAGATACAAGAGGAATTGCCGATATTATTGAAGATAAAAATCATAAGAGAATCAGTAGGTAGAATCCTCACTTCAATGCGGGTTACAATCTGGTTCGAGATACGAAGTACAGTGAATATACTGCCAACATCTAGCTAATACGCAAAATCCTGCAAAGCAGAGGGAGCAGTCTCAGGTTACGAGGTCACAAGTGCCTCAAGAGTGGTGACGCACACCTCTATCTATTACAGGATGATTGTGATATAGGAAGGTTAATATGGTTAGTAATTTATTAGATGAATATGTATTAAATGTATTGAAAAATAGTGGATGGAGTGATGGGAGAAAACAAGACATAACTCAATGGATTCAAATTTTGACAGAAGAAGGATATATTGTTAATGAATATGCAAAATCAATTTTATCTGAATTAGGGGATTTACAAGTTAGAGTTTCTAGTGATAAAAATCACTTAGGGGTAACAATGCATTTTAATCCCGTAAATGCCGCAAGTGGTGAATATGATAGAATGGAAATATTTAATCAAGCAAGCAATGAAGAGTTATTTCCAATAGGTGAATGTTATGACTAGGTTATTTATGTAAGTGATAGCAAAAAAGTATATCTTGGTGATTGGATGAGCTTGTCGATTGCGGGAGATACAATAGAAGATTTTTTGAACAATATATTCAATCCTCAATTTCAGTTAAAAGAGATATACACAAATAAAAATTAGGAGTGTAATGATAAAATGATATTAGAACCAGCTGTGTATTGATAACGTCAGCTGGCTCTTGCTTACCAGGGGAACCCATTGTAGATATTCATGATTTTGATTAGAAGGAGCGAATAATAATATGGATACTGTAGGAATAAAAGTGATATCCCGGAATGAAATTAATCGTTGTATAAAGATCCTGAGAAAATATTGCAAACTTTCAATTGGTGAAATAAAAGAGGCAATTATTAGCAATAATTATGTTGTTGAATGCAGTTATGTAAAAGAGGAGGGGATTGTAAATATTATTAAGTTATACAAGGAATTATGTGATAATAACATTCAAGCTCAATTGTATGAACATGAACGAATAACAAATGTTGAGTTTCTTGAAAATTTGGTTGAAACATATTATGAAATAAATGAAGAAATCGCTGACAGAATCTGGATTAAGGAGTAAAGGAATTGATATGAGAGATAAAATAAAAGATATAGAATATTTTAACACATTTATAAATGAAGATTTGGCAAGAGTAAAAAAATTTTCTGATAAACTAGAAAATGGAGAGGTAAAAGAAGATAGAATACTTCCTGTGAAATCAAAAGTACATGACTTAAAACTTGGAATAATGATAGCTGGATATTCTAAAGGCGATGAGTTAACTTTATTGGAAGAAGAGTATTTAGACTTGTTAGCAGAATGGGAGGAAGTTTGGGAACCAGAATATTATAATAAAAATTTAAAGATGATTTCTTTGGGTATTTTATTTCAGGTAGATAGAGCATCTGTAAAAAAAGTAAAAAATATGTTGAAAAAATCAAACATAAATGATTGGCTATATAATTTTTTGTTAGATTCATTAGATGGTGAACAAATAGAGGTGAGCAAAGAAATGCTTTTTCCTAATTCCTTTACTACCTTGCAGAGGGTAGTATATGAAGAAAATAAAATAGAACTATTGAAGAAATATTTGAATAATGATTGGTATAATGAAGATTGTGGTTGCTATGAAGCACACAAAAGCAAGCAGAATATATACTATGGATATTGGAGTTTTGAGGCAGGCGCAATTGCAAAAATTTTGAAAATAAATGATACACAATTGCGTGATACGCAATATTATCCATATGACATGGTTCATTATAAAGAATAGTGTTTTTGTCTGTGCCTATGGAGAACTGATAGAACCTATTTCGTCAGGTCAGGAACAATTCTTTTAGATCAGAAAAAAAGTAACCGGGTATTTCAGAAGATTTCATTTGTTATGATGTTGTTACGAGGACAAGCCTGTCGCTGGGGGACAGGGTAACATGTGAATGAAGGGAGCTGCTTGTTTCTCGGAAAAAACAGAACTGGCAGAAGGGGCATCCAGTCTTTGTGTGAACGGCAGTGTGGATATGCTGGGCAGGTATGAATAATTTGAGATTGCCAGACATGAATAATAGAGAGACATTTCAACTATTTTCTCCAGAAGGTGATTAGGAAATGATATGTGAAAAATGTAAAGGAAAAATGAATTGGAGTATCGAAGG
>JAUUNJ010000150.1 GCA_030844625.1 Roseburia sp.
GATGTTTCCAATGAATATTTTGTAAACAAATCTCCAAGAAGCTGAAGTCCTTTTACAGATGTGGCTGATTCATCTATACCTGTTGTAACAAGTCCGTTTTCGTCCTGTACATATAACTGTCCGCCATTCTGCAAAATCATTGGAGCCGTCTGATAGAACCACTTATAGCCCGTTCCGCCTGCCGCAATATTATGATAGAAATTCATTCCGTATCTCTGGAGCGTTGGAAGTATATCAATCAAATCATCCCATGTATTAGGAACTTCCAATCCTAAATTATCAAAAATATCTTTTCTATACACTACAGCATTAAAGTCTGTTGTTTCCGGAATCGCATAAACTTTTTCATTGTATACATAAGAAACGAAAGCTCCTGTCGGGAATCTGTTCGCCACTGTCCAGAAGTCATCAAACTCACTTAAATCATACAGAGCTCCACGGCTTGATAAGTCAAACGGTACATATGACATAAGACCTAATGCAATATCAGGTGTTTCATCTGCCGCAATTGCGAGTGTAAGTTTGTTAACATCAGGCATTGCCGCCACTCTGACTTTTATATCTTTTCCTGTTTTTTCTTTATAATAAGGAACAAACTCTGTATCCGCCATCTTCTGAAGCAAGTCTACGTGAGTAATGGCTCTGTTAACCCAAATTGTAATTGTGTTCTCGTCTTCTTCTACACCTGTTGAATATTTGTCAGATGTAAATGTATTCGCCAAAGCTCTTATTGATGTCCACATAGAACTTCCCAGAGAAGAATTTGCTCTTTCAAGCTGATCCTTATCTCCATATACATAAATTCTGTCTAACGTAAAATCATTGGCAGTTACTTCTGTTGTAAAACTGCTGAGGGAAACAAGAACTGAGTTGTCAGCACCCGTCAAGTCCTCTTTGTGAAGAGCTATTTCGTCAGGATATTTCTGCATATCCTTAATAAACTGCTCCGCCTCATCCAGATACGCCAGAATTGCTCCCCCATTTCCATTCTCCGAATAATCCTGAAGCAGGAATCTGATATGATGAATTACGGTCATATAAGCATCCAGATAATCTTCAATTTCAGGAATGTATTTCGTCATCTTCCAGTTTCTCTCAGTATCTACATCTGCGCCTGTAATCTTTGTGATTTCTAATTCGAAATCTGTTATATGCTGTTCCATAAGCAATGCATATCTGTAGGCTTCCATGACCGGAGAATTTTCCTGCTTGATAGTTATCGTATGGGTTCCTTCCGTGAGATAGAAGTTATAATTGTTTCCTTCGTCATCTGCAAGAGTTAAATTCTCATATCCTGATGATACCGGTGCAAATTCATAATCATAAAGTTCCTTAAACGGAACCTGCCCATCTATCTTAATTGTCTCAAAAGCTGTAAATTCTTTTTTACCATTTGCATAATGGAATGCAATATTATAATTGCCTGTTTTCTTTACATTAAAGCTGTATGTTACTTCAATACCCGCTGCTCCCCAGCCTAATGTATTTAATTTTTCATTGTCTATGTTGAATCTTGTAAGTGAACTTTTTGCAGATGTTCCATAAATGGCATCTGTTGAATTTTTCTGCGTATAATATACAGCATCTATCTGAAGTGCATTTTCGTCATCCTTTACAACTTCTGCATCTTTATGCTGTTTTGCATATTCTTCGTAAGATATTGTATTGTCCTCAGCAGCCTCTGCTATCATTTTTCCGACCGCCAAACCGCCTGATGATACATTTTCAATAATTATTGTATTCTCACCTTTTTCTAATTTGAAAGCAAGCGGTGTAGTTGAGGTATATGTATTATTATATAAATATGTAGTTTTCCATTTTTGAACTCTATTCTGGCTCGGAGCCATTTCGTCTCCATAGCTGTCTAATGGAAATTCTTTATTCCCATCACTGCTTATAAACCCTTCATCGGAATCTGACCAGATCATAGGCAGTGCTATAGTGTTCATTTCAGTATAATTCTGTTTTCCGTTAACAGTTAAACTGACAGTATAATCAGATAAGGAAGAACCTACAGAAATATAATCCAGTGATAAATAGTAAAGTCCGGCTTTGTCTACCGTAACTTTATATTCCGCTTTGTCCTGATAAGCCAGTTCCTTCATCTGAGAGTCATAATCTGTCACAGCCTCAGGTGTTGTGTCATTGTCCTTATTTGCTTCATAATACTTGTCAACCGCCATACCTTTCTTTAACACAGCCTGATGTTTTCCTTCACCTATCTCTGTGTTTTCTTTGATAAAGTCTGTGTAGTATACTTCAGCCTCTTCTCCTTCATTCAGATAAGCTGTTGAAAGTAAATCATATGCCTTCTGGAATTTTGCAGCATCAACATCTTTTATGCGTGTTGCATCTGTTTTAAATACAAACTGATTCAGGCATACTATCGCAACAATGACGCATACTATTGCTATAATAGTGGTAATAATCTTCTTTTTCATTGTTGTCCTTTCTTTTATAACCTGTACAAAACCATTGGTCTTATATCTGGCATAAAAGCGGAACTACCTGTTCCAAGTAGTTCCGCGTATCTCTTTAATTGACAACGGGCAGAAACACGTTTTGCGAACCCCCCGCACTATCGCGGCATCTGTCAAAAAATGCAAACCGCATTCTGACTCGTTACTATAATAAATGCTTATTTTTCTTTGAGTTTATCATCCGTGAATCCGTAGTATTTCTTCAGCGCATCCTTTAACTGTTTTGTTGCTGTATCAATACGTTTGTTACACTTTTCATTCCAGTCTGCCAACTTAGATTTAACGTTATCAGCCCAGTTAGCATCTGTCATCCAAGCTCCTGCCACATCTTCACTGCCACAATTGATCCACTCATAAAGTGTCAGCTTCTGTTCGCCGTTTTCTGTAACTTTCTTTGACCAGCACTTGTCAACATAATCCCATGAATCTCCTGTTTCAAAAAGTTCAAGAACTTTCTGGAATCCTTCTTTGTCTGCATATGACTGATGAGCCGGATGTGAATTCCAGATTTTCATCTGTTCTTCATAAGCGTCTCCTGATACTACAGGCAGTGAATCGTTTGCTGCTGATTCTTTAACCTGTCCGCCTTCTGTCCATTTCTGATCAAATATAGCCTGTTTTGCCTCTGTGCTTGCTGTCCAGTATGTAGCAAATGTATATGCAACATCAAGTTTCTGATTTTCTTCTTCGCTCCATTCATTATTTCCGTCATCTGCACCATAGTTGTGTAAACAGATTGGGTCCATAACAAGTTTGATTGTGTTATCACAGTAATCTGTTGATGGGAACGGATAGAAATCATAGTCTTTCGCATTGATAAAGTTATCGCTTTCGCTGGCTGATGTATCGGCTCCTGCTGTAAGATACCAAGGATCTTCCATATTTACCAAGGTTCTGTTATTACAGAAGTAACGCCATGAGTATGCTCCGCTCTCCTTAACAATATCCAATGAAAGGTTTCCTGCGCCTTCTGCTGTGTCAATAGATGACTCAGCCCACTTTGAACAGTATTTCAAAAGGCTCTTCACTTCCTCACTGTTCAGGTCAACTGTTCCCTTCTCTGTAATCTGCTTGTTAACTGTAGTAACGCCCATATTAACAATATCAAGTGGTCCATGTCCTTCATGAGCCGCCGGGTCAGTCGATGCCGTCTTCATTCCCCAGAACGTCTTTCCATCAGCCTGAGTAACAAAATCTGTAAATTCATCAATGTCCCAGTCAGGATCAGGAACATCAATATTATTATCAGCAGCCAGTGATTTGTTCACCCAGATACCCCAAGGAATAGAGTATGATGGTAAACCTGCCTGGAACCCATAATAATTAAGATTATCCATAAGGCTCTTATTGTAGCTCTTGTATGTTTCGTCGTCTGAGAATTTAGCCAGATCCGCTACAAGACCTTTCTTAATATCGCTGGTTACATTATTTGAAGCCCAAATATCAGGATATTTTCCGTAATCAGCTTTGAAGTTTTCCATTTCCTGATCCCATGAAGGGGTGCCCGGCTGTTCCGGATCACCTGCTTTTGACCAAAGGTTGATCTTGATATTCGGATACTTTTCATTAAACTTTTTGGCAACTGCATAAACCTGTGCAACGTTAGTTGCCGTAAGGTCAGCCTCTGTAAGGTCCTGATGTCCTAAATCTTCATAATATTCACCATCACCGGACCAGAGCATAATAGAAATATCTCCTGATGTTTCCGTGTCTAATCCTGTTGTAACTCCAGTATCTGATGATTTTTTGTTACCGTCTTTACCGCCACATCCTGTAGTAAGAACGGATATTCCCACCACAAGGCTTAGTGATAAGGCTAATGTTTTACGGCCTAATTTTTTCATTTTTGTCGTCCTCCTTTAATTTCGAAAAAATTTTTTCACCTACATTAGAATTCACATAGTGATATTCATGTAATAATTCTATCACAACAGTATGTACAAATCAACAATTAAAAACGATTTCAAGTTGATTTTTCTTGTGTATTTTTTACATTTTTATATGGTTTATTGTAAATAATCCGTATATTTTTTAACTATTTTTTACAAATCATACTTGTTAATTTATTCACAATAGCCATATTTAGAAAAATGTTTTTATAAAAGTACTTTATGTTGTGGTATAGGAGTGGTATGAGGTAGCAAAAAAAGCATGACCGATATAGGAAACAGCTTTGCAGCACAAACTCCGATATAGGGAATAGGGTTTGACTCTATTCCCTATATCGGTCGCAACAGGTGTTAAACCCTCCACAAACATGATTCCCCACATAAAATAAGACAGGGTCTTATGAGAGTAAAACCTCTCGACCCTGTCTTATTTTATGCGGCGTGCTTCGCACACGGCTTTAGCTTGTTGTTACGCGCCTATTCTGCTTCTCTTTTTCTTGCAAATACAACAATAACTGCTGCTGCAACAACTGCTGCTGCTCCACAAGCGATTGGTGTAAAGTCACCTGTTGCTACAGTTGAAGTCGTTCCTGTTGTTGAAGTTGTTCCACCGTTCTGCTGTGTTGTATTGTTGTTGTCACTATTGTTGTTTGTGTTAGATGCTGTCTTTTCTGCAAGAGAGTATCCTGAACATGAAACAGTAGTTGCATATGTAGCGTCACCATCTGTTGTTTTAGCTATAGCTTCCATTCCACCGTCAGCATATGAATAATGTACTTTACCATCAGTAGATTCTCTGTCACCAAATTCTCCACCAAATCCAAAAGTAATTGTGTCTGCATTTGCTGTAGCTGTAAATGTTTCATCTATTGTTGTAGCCTGGCCTTTTTTAAGTCTTATCCATTTACCATAAGCAAAATCTTCATCTTTTGCAATCTTGATAAGTACCCATTTGTCACAGCCTGTTGACTTTAATGTACACTTAAGCTGATACTCTGTACCTTTTTTAATAGTAACTTTCTGCTTCATCTGAGCGCCCCAAATACCGCCCCAGCCAATACTCTTTAATTTAGCTGTCCAGCCATCAGCAGAAGTTTTAGGCTCTCCATCGCATTCCGCTCCTTCGTACCATACGCTTTTGCACTTCTCGTCCATTCCAAAGTAATGTTCCCATGATGCAGCGAAGCAATTAGCGGTCATTCCAACTGTAAGCGCAAGTGTTGCAACTACAGATGCGATTCTCTTTAAAGTCTTCATTTTATTCTCCTCCTCTTTAACTGCGAAATTTTATCGCTATATAATGTGAGTATAGCATGAACCCCCTCTTTATTCAATAAATATGTAAAAATAAAAACGCTTTTATTTATGTTTTTAACAATTTCTACAATATTTAAAATACAATACTGTATATTTTTACTAAAGATATTATTCATTTATTTTACAATATATGGTAACATAGTTTTACTGGACAATATCATTCATTTCACTGTATTGTATGAGAAATATATTGTCTGTAATGATTTGTTTTTAAAGGAGTTCATCAGATGATACGTCTATTTTTTTTAATTTTGTTTCTTATTTTATATTTTATAGCTTCCCTGCCTATTCAGCTTGCAGAATTTATTATTCAGCATTTTAACATGGATTTGAGAAACCGAACCAGCCTTTCATTTGTTCAATTTGGTTTGCGATGCGTTTCTGCTATTTCCGGTGTTAAATTAGAGGTCCATGGCATGGAGAACATTCCACAGGATCAGGCAGTTTTATTTGTAGGCAACCATCAAAGTCTTTTTGACATAATAGTTACTTACCCGCTAATGAAACGCCCCACAGGTTACATCGCCAAAAAAGAGATTAAAAAGGTTCCTTTTCTTAGCTGGTGGATGTATTTTGTAAATTGCATTTTTCTGGATAGAAAGAATCCTCGCAACGGTCTGAAATCTGTCCTTAATGCTGCAGAAATGATAAAATCCGGAGTTTCCATTTTTTTGTTTCCA
>JAUUNJ010000151.1 GCA_030844625.1 Roseburia sp.
TAACCGAACATTCAATATGCCATCCCGGTCTTCCGTCACTCCAAGGCGATGGCCATGACGGCTCTCCCTCTTTTTTCGGTTTCCAGAGAACAAAATCCAATGGATCTTCCTTAGACTCTTCTCCTGCCACCTTAATATCTCTGTGCCCTGCCTCAAGATCATCTATGTTTTTCTTTGAAAGTTTACCATAGTCCTTAAATTTTCTTGTGCGGAAATAAACGGTGCCATCTGAATCATAGGCATATCCTTTATCAATAAGCGTCTTAATCATATCAATCATGCCATCAATTTCCTGGGTTGCAAGAGGATGCGTTGTTGCCGGTTTCACATTCATGCTTTCCATATCCTTCTTACACTCTGCAATATATGTCTGGGATATTTCTTCTGCCGTTGTTCCCTCTTCGATAGCTTTTTTAATGATTTTATCATCCACATCCGTAAAATTTGAAACATAATTCACTTCATATCCCTTATATTCCAGATATCTTCTAAACGTATCAAAAATAATCATAGGTCTTGCATTTCCAATATGAATCAGGTTGTACACGGTAGGTCCGCACACATACATTCTTACTTTTCCTTCTTCAATTGGAACAAATTCTTCTTTTGACTTTGTTAAAGTATTGTATATTTTCATGTTTTACTCCTTATTTTTTTCTGCTAACTTGTTTATCATTTCTCATTCCTTACACATAATCATTAATAAAAAAGCTGTTCTGTTTACACACTTGCGGAAGTCCTTCAATCATTTTATATCCAAATACATGTGCCGTCAATTCTGCTATTGTTATATCAATCTCTGGTTCCATATTTAACTGTTTTTCATTAACTTTGTCAAGTTTTACACTGCCATGCTGATAAGCCAGACTGAAACAGCCATTATTTTCTTCAATTACAGGATCTGTTATCCTTATGGTCTTCTGTTCTGAATCTTTAAAATTAAGCATTCTCAATGTTTTGCGTATATTAAGAATTCGTGCCATTACATAGGGTTTTGTTCCTCCTCCTAACCAGCTCATCGCCTGAATACTTGGATCAAGCACCTCCTCGAATATTTCATTGTCTATCCAGATTCTATATCCGACAATAACTTTATTTTCCACATATATTTCTATATGACCGCCTTCAACTTTAATAAGTTCCTCTATCTTTCTAAAATAATCAATATCCTTTACAAGAGCCACACTATATTTTCTTTCCATAGAAGATTGGGCAAAAATTGCAATTCTTATCAGATCTGAATGTTCTGCTTTTCTAAGTATCAGTGAATGGGTAGCTTTCTTTCTATGTTCCACCGGTTTCATATCATGTTTATCCATGACAAATTCAAATCCAAATTTCCTATAAATTTCTGCATTTTCTATATTTGATGGAATTAAATAGGTAAACGCTTCCATTTCATTAAACATGTCTCTTAAAACCTGCAAAAACATATCCTTCATAAATCCTTTATTTCTATACTGGCTAAAGGTTCCCACTCCATATATATAGATAATATTTGTCTTTAATGCTCCTACAATAGCATTTTGCGGAACAAGATGCATAGATGCAACTATTTTTTGTTCCTCTGTTTCATTTACGATCACTCCGTTCACAGGCAGACGCTTTTCAAAATAATAATCGGTATATTCCTGACCATCGTTAAAACAATGTTCATACAACGGTCTGATATTTTTCTTTTCATTATTTTCAAGATATCTAATCATACTTTTAATTGTCCTTTTTATTTTTGAATAATTGTATATTTTTCTATCATATATATTGGATTATATGACATTTTTGACTTTCTTAGTCCTTCAAGACCCATGTCATCTTCCCTGTTCTCCTTACCGGCATCCGGAAAAGCTTCTATAAGAAACTGGCTGCATATATATGGATACAATCCTCTTATTTCAGGATTAGCTTTTTCTACCGGAATATAAACCATATCTTCTTCTTCATAGTAGTTTCCTATGGTAAATGCCTGCAACTTTCCATCAATATATACCCCTCCGATTTTGTAATCGAACACCTCTTCATGTTCCAGCAAATACCTGATTCCTTCTGCTTCACTGTCAATAAATTCATGTTCTTCTGAATCTTTCTTTGTCTCTTTCCACTTTTCAAGAAATTCCAGTATATCATTTTCGTTTTTTCTGGTTAAAAACTCAAATCGGTATCTTCCCTCATATGTTTTCTTAAAAGCATTCAGATGGTTTTTCTTCTTGTGATATTTTTTCCCGCTAAAAGTTCTCAATTTTTCTGCATCATATATATAATCAAAATATGTTCTGTCCGGTACGATTACATACTCATCTTCCGATAAATCCAGTATTTCCACTGCCGCCTTATCAACCACATATGTAGTCAGCTTTTTGTGAAGTACCTCATTAAAATATCTTTGTGTCTCCAAAAAACATTTTTTCAAATCTTCTTCTCTGCAGCACGGAACGGAAGAATAATACTGTCCGCTTTCACTTTTTGCCACCCACATAAGTCCGTATTCATTGGTAAAATACCATGTGGGATAATAGTTCAACCACAAATATAAATCAAGAATGTTGCTGTCCGCAGACTCCGGTCTTCTCAGTTTATAATAACGATTCAATTTCTCATAATCTTCAAGTCTGACTTTCTGTAATTTATACTCTTTCATATTAACCTTCTATTAACATGGCTATTGCCTGTGAGGAAATTCCCAGCCCCTGTCCGGTAAATCCCAATCCTTCCTCTGTCGTAGCCTTTATACACACTTTATTTTTTTCTATACCAAGAGCATCTGCCACGTTACTTACCATTTCTTCTCTATAAGCTGCAAGTTTCGGTCTTTGGCATATAATTGTGGCATCTATATTCCCTATTGCAAAATTGTTTTCTTTTAACAGTATACCTACATGACGTAACAATTCAATACTTGATATCCCCTTATATGCAGGATCTGTATCCGGGAAATGCTTTCCTATGTCACCCAATGCCGCTGCTCCCAGTAATGCATCCATTATGGCATGAACAACCACATCTGCATCAGAATGTCCTAATAGACCTTTTTCAAAAGGAATTTCAACTCCGCCTAAAATTAATTTCCTATTTTCAACCAACTTATGAACATCATATCCCATTCCGATTCTCATTATACATATCTCCTAACCATCTGACATATTATACCATAACTTTACTTCGCGTCATATGATTCGCGCACATTCGTCTATATTATACCACATTTTTTTATAAATGCATTATTATAAAAGACAGTTCTCCTTGTTACTGTAAATCTTTTAACAAAAAAACAGAAAGCCATTAATCATGACTTTCTGCTTTTTTAATTTAGTAGCGAGAGGGGGATTTGAACCCTCGACACCACGGGTATGAACCGTGTGCTCTAGCCAACTGAGCTATCTCGCCATATATTATATTTAATCACAGTTTTATAAATTGTAATGGGACCTACAGGGCTCGAACCTGTGACCCCCTGCTTGTAAGGCAGATGCTCTCCCAGCTGAGCTAAGATCCCATACAGATTTAAACTGCTTTATTAATATAAACGCTCCGGCAAATATTGTCAACAACTTTTTTTTAAAATTGTGAAAAAATTTGCCGGAATGTATCATTAAATATAATATATTAAGTCAGTGCTGTTCTTAATAATCCATTGAATATCCACCATTACTATTATCATTGTCAAAAGAAAGATCTTCTAATATCCCTCCGCTTGTTGTGATTATATCTTTTGCCTCAAATTCCAATATTGTTATCTCCGGACTTACATATGTTTCTTTCATTTCTTTTCTCCTCCTGCAAAAATTCTGCAAAAATCAATTTATTATTGTAATCCTGCAAATGTATTGATTAAAGACTTATCCCCTTCCAGAATACCGACATATCCATTAGCTATTACCTGCTCTGCCACATATTTCACGGTTCTGGATGTGATTCCGTCAGAATAAATGTTCTCTGTGCTTCCATCTGCATACGTTACAGTAACATATGCTCTTGCAATAAACGTTCTCTCGTAATTTGATTCATAGATGTTTACCACAGAACCGCAATATGTTCCTATCTCTGATTCCTCTGTCTCTTTGAACCAGCCGCTATTTGATATTATGAGTTTTGTATAATCACTTTCAAGTTTTAACATCTGTCCGTTTTGATCATAGATGTCTTCCGTAGTAAGCAATATGCCTTCTGTGACTGCATCCTGGGCTGCTACCGCATCCATGTTATCCGATTGAACGGTTGCTTTAAATCTTAATCCCGTCGGTGCCGAAGTTTTAATTGCCGCAGCATTTTTTATCGATACAGACAATTCATTTACAGATGTAAATGACAAATCTTTATATACTGTGTATTCATATCCTGAAGGGTACATTTTTCCTTCAGAATAATATCCATACTTGGCATTTCCTAATATGTAGGTACTGCCGGGCTTTACATATTCATCTTCCCCATCTACAGATACCTTGCACGATTCCCACACACCCATTTCATAAAATGAATATCCGTATTGTGAGCCTCGTCTTGTTCCATACATTCTGACATATCGTCCTGAAACACCACTTTCAAGTTCAATCTGTACATTTTTGTTGGATGCAGCGGTAACCATCGCTACTGTTTTCCAATCATTGGCATCGTCAGATACCTGTACGTAATATTTGGAAGCATATGCCCCTTCCCACATAAATCCAACTTTATCTATATTCTTTACAGCACCTAAATCTACATATAACCATTGTGGGTCTTCATAATCTGTTTCCCATCGGGTTCCCGTATTTCCATCTGTAGCATAAGAAGCCTTTTGTCTTTCATTGGATGCGTAAGCACTACAGCCTACCGCTATATTTCCGTTTTCTTTTGTAAATACACTTTTATCAACTTCTGTTCCCGTAACCTCTGTAAGTCCTGTTTTGTCCACTTCATCATCAGCGTCCGTATAAGTACCTGCAACAGAAGTATACTTTGTTTTTCCTGTAGTATCTTCCACAGATGCTGTTACTGCATGTGCATAATTATATGCATAATAGGAAATGTCATCCAGCAATGATGACTCATACTGTGTTACTGCATCCCCTGAATAAGCGATATTATCGTTAATAATCTTGTTCATTTTTTCCTGATTTGTATTATCAATTGTAACCTTTTCTGCCTCTGGAAATAATGCATAATATACGGAACATGCTGAAACAAATGTTCCTATTGCATGAGGATGTTTTTCGTCATTGCAATACCATGCAACATCTGTATATTTATTGTACAATTCATACCAGGCTTCTCCTGCCGGTGCCAGCGATGCCCCTAAAGTTCTTGCTGTTTTTATGTAGTTATATGTAAAATATGGCAACAGACTTGTCTCTCCTGTAAGATTACCTTTTACCGGCCAAGGCATATATAATAAAACATTCGCATCAGGATTATACTCTTTTACCATATTGGTAAGAGTTGTTGCTCCTTTCATAAGTTTATCTCCATCAAAGGAGCCAACAATATCCTGTAACACAACAACATCATATTCACCTGACTGAATGGCTGACACCGTTCCGGAATATGTTGTGTGATAGATTAGGTTCTGTCCGCCCTGAGTAGAGGCTGTACACTGTATCTGTCTGCCCTGGATCTTGGCAATTCCTTCTACTACCTTACACAAAGTATTGTAGTATGTCATACTGTTTCCTACAAATAACACATTCATTATATCGTCTTCTTTTATTTCCGCAGTAGTTTCTTCTACTTTACCTGAAGTTGTTTCAATTTCCCCTGCTTCATCGGTTGTAGTTTCTGCCTGAATCTCTGTTCCATAAATTCTCACAGAAAGAAGACTTAGTGTGCCTGTTGTTCCTGTATTGTTTCCATTTGTACCCGTACCCATGCACGAATTTTTATCAAATACAATCTTTACACTTCTTGCTGTATAAGTACTTTCAAATATAATTTCATCACCGCTGTCACTGACATATTCCGCATTTTTTATTTTTGCCCCACTATAGATTGTACCTTCCGTACATGTACCTGCCAGACTCCATGTGATGTTACCTGCGTTTGCAGCACTAACCTGTTCCGTGGAATAATAGATAGTATAATTTCTGCAATAGGAATCATAAAAGTTGACATTGGTAGAGCCTTGATAAATCAAAGCACTGCTAATATCATATTTTTTCCCAAAATCCACATAAATTGCCGATTCAGCAGTTGTGGCTGTGGCACCCAAAAGGTTGTTTCCGTTACCCAGATTTTCATTACATGTATTGATTGCTGAAAAACCATTTCCCACATACAAAAATCCTTCCACAGGAGTATTGGCATTGGATGTCATAAATGTGTATCCGTTTCTGCCATTTGCAACATTTGCTAATGTTGCTGCTCCGGTACTTGTCTTTGACATATAGCCATTTGCG